>JAIXVY010000331.1 GCA_027482505.1 Opitutaceae bacterium
GGACAACGACTACCTCCACGAGGGCATCCAGAAGATCGACCGGAGCACCGTCCCCGAGATCAACGAGATCGTCACCAGCGCAAGCCGCGTCGCCACTCTCTCGGCCGGCGTCCAGGCCCACATGAACGCCCTCGGCCTCGCCCCCGGCGCGCTTACCTTCGACATTTCCCCGGCCGAACTCGCCGCCGGCAAGTCGCACTTCGAGCAGATCTATGACCGCGCCATCGCCGCCGCCCTCAACGCCAAGAACGCGTTCATCCAGGCCGGTCGCATGAACCAGCTCCAGCGGCAGCAGAACAACAGCCTCGACGACTATAACGACGCCGTCAGCCGCCAGGAGGCCGCCTACGAATACCAGCTCTCCACCCTTTTCGGCACGCCCTACCCCGGCGATGTCGGCCCGGGCAAGCTCTACGCCCAGGGCTACGCCGGCCCCGACCTCTACCACTACTACTTCATCGACAAGCCCTCCGACATCGTCGACACGAGCGGCACCGTGAAGGTCACCCTGCACGAGCCGGTGAACACCGATCCCTTCACCGACTGGTCCATCTGGAGCATCTACGACCGCGTGTATACGCCGCCTCAATACATCGACCGCAGCTACCAGATCTCCCGCTTCAGCCTCGGCCAGTTCCCCCCCTCCGGCTACGGCAAGCGCGCGCAGCCCGGCAAGCTCCAGGCCGCACTTCTTAACGCCTACCAGGCCCAGGTCTCCCTCCGCGAGGCCACCAACACCTACAACACCAAGAAGGCCCATTTCGACCGCGCCTACCAGCTCTACACCGAGACGGTCGAGGCCTACGACGCCGCCAACGCCGCGTCCGAGAAGCTGAACCTCGAGGCCAGCGCCTACGCGGCCGCCGCCTCCATGCTCACCGACTACTCGGAGCAGGCCATGGCCGCCGCCGACTACGTCTCCAACATCGCCGCCGCCGTCGCCGAGGGCATTCCCACCGTCACCGGCCCCTTCGCCTTCGACACCGCCTTCATCGGCCGCGGCCTCGCCAAGCTGGAGGGCGCCGTCTCGTCCTACGCCGAACAGATCCTCGCCAAGATCCAGGAGACCGCCGCCAGCCAGCTGGAAAGCAAGGCCGCCGATCTCGAGGCCCAGGCGCAGACCTTGATCGACGACGTCTCCGTCTCCGTGAGCGACAAGAAGCAGGTGCTCGAATTCCAGCGCCTCTTCGAGGAGATGACCGCCACCTCCTATGAGATAAACCGCGCCATGATCGAGCTCCAGCGCAGCAGCGAGGAAGTCTCGCGCCTGATCGCCGAGACCAACCACATCCTCTCCGAGCGCGAGACCTTCCGCCAGCGCGCCGCCGCCCTTATCCAGGGCTACCGCACCAACGATCTTGTCTATCGCGATCTCCGCAACGAGGCCCTTTCGCAATACAAGTCGCTCTTCGACCTCGCCCAGACCTACGCCTACAGCGCCGCCAAATCCTACGACTACGAGACCGGCCTGCTCGGCTCCTCCGAGGGCTCGCGCTTCATCGACGAGATCGTCGGCACCTACAGCCTCGGCGACTTCGCCGGCTCCAGCCCGATCGAGGCCGGCACCGGCGACGCGGGCCTGGCTTCCGCCCTCGCCAATCTTCGCGACGACTGGTCCGTGGCCAAGAGCCGCCTCGGGTTCAACAACCCGGACCGCAACGGCACGCTGTTCTCGCTGCGCCAGGAGCTCTTCCGCATCCGCACCGACCAGCCCACCTCGGACGACAATCTCCTCTGGAAGCAGGTGCTCCAGCAGCACGTCATGAGCAACGTCCTCAACGATCCCGACGTCGCCATCCACTGCCTCAACATCGCCAAATCCAACGGCGCCGCCGTCCCCGGCATCGTCATCGAGTTCGGCACCACCATCCAGCCCGGGCTCAACTTCTTCGGCTGGCCCCTGGCCCCCGGCGACCACGCCTACTCGCAGTCGACCTTCGCCACCAAGGTCCACTCCGCCGGCCTCGTGCTGAAGGGCTACGTCGGCATGGACCCCTACGCCGTCGGCATCCCCGGCGCCTCCGGTCCCGCCAGCTCCTCGCCCAACGCCCTCAGCGCGACGCCCTACGCCTACTTAATCCCGACCGGCTCCGACGTGATGCGCGCGCCTCCCCTCGGCGACACCAACGTCCTCCGCACCTGGGACGTGCGCGACCAGGCCCTGCCCCTGCCCAAGAACATCGGCGCCATCAACTACTCGTCGATGCAGCTCTTCACCCCCCAGGGCACCCTCAACGAGCAGCTCTGGATCCTGCGCAAACACCAGGCCTTCCGCCCGGTCGATGACCCCGTCTACTTCTATAGCTCCATGCCGGCCGAGTTCACCAACTCTCGCCTCATCGGGCGCAGCGTCTGGAACACCCGCTGGAAGATCGTGATCCCCGCCTACACCCTGCTTTCCGACGAACAGGCCGGCATCGATCGCTTTGTCCAGAGCGTGACCGACATCAAACTCTTCTTCCGCACCTACTCCAACTCCGGGAACTAAGATGCGTCCGGCCCTGCTGCTGCTCTCGCCTCTCCTCGGCGGCGCACTCGTCGCCGTGGTGCTTCATTTGCGCGAGCCCGCTGCGGCGTCCCCGCCGCCGGAGACGCCCGCCTCGGCCACCGGCGGTGAATCCGAATCGCCCCGCCCCGCTCCCAAGGTGTTTTCCGCCGAGGATGTTTTTCGCCGCGCCTTTTGGCGGCATCCGAGTCCCGACGACCAGGTGCTCCACGCCGAACGCGTGGAGGCTGCCGACGCCGCCGGCCAGGTTGATTTCTGGCGCTGGTTCATCGCCGTCCACCCCGGCCCCGCGCTCCTGGAAGCCCTCCGCTCGCCCGGCACCTTTGGGCTCCGTTCGACGCCTTCTCCCGCCGCCCTGCCCGCCGACGGCAGCCCGGAATGGTTCCCGCGTCCGGGTGAACTGGCCGGTTTCGAGGTTCTCCAATCTCCCGCCGGCGGGCTTACCGTGCTCTACCGCGCCCGGGACAATCTGCTCTACGCCACCGACCGCGGCTCGGGCTTCGCCCGACCCGCGCGGTCGCCCTAGGAACTGTCTTCAAAATAAAGCGGTGTGGCGCTGGGAGCGCATCTTCTCCCTTGGCGCGCGCCGTCGCCGCCCTTGTTGTGGCGCCATGCCGGAGCCAGTCGCCGCGCCTTTCACGCCCGTCCAGCCTCCCGTCGATCCGACGCGGGAACAACAGCTCGCCTGGACCGGCGACGCCGTCCTCGCCCTCTGGGCCCGCGAATACATCCTGCGCACCGCCGGCCGGCTCGACGCCGACACCTTTCTCAAGCTCACCGCCAACTCCTTCCTCCAATCCCTCGGCCGCCCCACCCGCGTCGAGGCCGAGTTCGGCCTGGTCTATCAGCGCGACGGCCTCGCCGCCGCGTGCGCCTACATCGAGGCCCGGCTGTTGCCGACCTTCCGGCTCCAGGAGGCCAATCGCCACCGCCAGCGTCGCTGACCCTCGCCATGCACGACACCTTCGGCCGCGCCATCGACTATCTGCGCATCTCGGTCACCGACCGGTGCAACGAGCGCTGCCTCTATTGCATGCCCGAGGGCTACAAGGGCTGGGCGCAAAAGGCCGACCACCTTTCCGCCGCGCAAATCGTCGCCGTCGCCGCGGCCGCGTCCCGCCTGGGTTTCCGCAAGTTTCGCCTCACCGGCGGCGAGCCCTTGATCCGCGCCGATTTCCTTGAGATCGCGTGCGGCATCGGCGCCCTGCCCGGCCTGCATTCGCTGGGCGTCTCCACCAACGGACTGAAGCTCGCCCCGCTCGCCCGCGAACTCGCCCGCGCGGGGGTCCGCTCCGCCAACGTCTCCCTCGACGCGCTCGACCCCGCCCGCTACCGCCGCATCACCGCCGGCGCCGTCTCCGCCGTCCTCGCCGGCATCCGCGCCGCCCAGGCGGAAAACATCTTCGTGAAGCTCAACTGCGTGCTCATGCGCGGGGTCAACGAGGAGGACTATCGCCCCCTCGTCCGCCTGTCCGCCGAGCTCGGCGCGCCGCTGCGTTTCATCGAACTCATGCCGCTGTCGCGCACCGACGTCCTCACCGGGGAAAATTTTCTCTCCGTCGAGGAGCTGCGCCGCCGCCTAGACGCCGAATCCCCGCTCGAACCGCTCCCCGACTACCGCCCCGGGCACGGGCCCGCCCGCTACTGGCGCGATCAGGCCACCGGCGCCCATCTCGGCTTCATCGGCGCGATCACCACCGCCGACTTCTGCGCGAGCTGCAACAAGCTGCGGCTCACCGCCGACGGCAAGATTCGCCCCTGCCTGGGCCGCCACGGCGAACTCGATTTGAAGTCCGCCCTCGCGTCCGGCGCGCCCGACGCGCTCGAGACCCTGCTCGCCCAGGCTGTCGCCCAAAAGCCGGAGAACCACGAGTTCGCCGAAAACTACCAGCCCTCGCGTCCCATGACCGCGATCGGCGGGTAGGCCGCCTGCGCGCTCGACCGGCGCGGCTTCTTCGCCAATCCGCGCCCAGTTTCTTGCCGTGCGTCGAGAGCGTGTTTCGCCCAGGCTTAATCCATGCTCCACAAACTCGGCAAATGGGCATGGATCGGCGGCGGCGCCCTCGCGATCATCGCCGGCATGGTCAACGCCATCGGCTATCTGAGCTACAGCCACCAGGCCGTCACCCACCTGACGGGCACGACCACCCTGCTCGGCATGGCCCTGGAGGATGGCGAATTCACCCTCGCCGCCCACCTCGGCGGCGTGCTCGCCTCCTTTTTTCTAGGCGCCGTGCTCAGCGGCTTCGTGATTCGGCGCCAGACGTTGAAGTTGGGTCGTCGCTACGGCGTCGCCCTCGCCATCGAGGGGCTGCTGCTCGCCGGCGCGGCCCTCTGCATGCGCCACCGCCTGCCCGCCGGAGCCTACCTCGCCTCCCTGGCCTGCGGCCTGCAAAACGCCATGGCGACCACCTACAGCGGCGCCATACTCCGCACCACGCACGTGTCCGGCATGGTCACCGATCTCGGCTCGGCACTGGGCCACGCCCTGAGGGGCATGGAAGTGGACGCGCCGCGCGTGCGGCTTTATCTGCTCGTGCTGCTTTCCTTCCTCCTCGGCGGAATCGTGGGCGCGGCGGTGTTTCGCGTCGCGGACACCGACGCCTTGTTCTACCCCGCCGGCCTCGTCTTCGCCGTCGCCCTCGCCTACACCGTTTACGCCCACCGGGCCCGGACACGCGACGCCTGACTTTTCCCTCCCCATCCGCGCGCGACCGTGTAATCCCTCACCGCAGGATGACCCTTCTCTACTTCGCCCAAGCCAGGCGCGTCACCGGCCTTCCCTCGGAAACCCTCTCGCCGTCCTCGCCCCTCACCGCCGATCAGCTCTGGGCCGAGATCCTGCGCCGCCACCCCGACCTGGCCATTCTTCATCCGGTCATCCGCCTCGCCCGCAACGGCGAATTCGCCTCGCCCGACGCCCTCTTCCATCCGGGCGACGAGGTCGCGCTCATCCCGCCCGTTTCGGGCGGCTGAACCACGTCCGCCTCCTCCATTCCCGCCGTCCGATGTCTGATCTCACCGAGCCCGCCGCCTCGCCCGCCGAGTCCGCCTCCCGCCTCGCCGCCAAGCCCGGCCACCTCTACGTCGTCGCCACGCCGATCGGAAACCTCTCCGACCTGACCGAACGCGCGCGGCTCGTCCTGTCCACCGTCGATCTCGTCGCCTGCGAGGACACCCGAACCACGGGCGCGTTGCTCACCCGACTCGGGCTGCATCGTCCCCTCGTCCCCTACCACGACCACAACGAAACCGCCGCCGCGGACCAGCTCGTCGCCCAGCTCCGCGCGGGCAAATCCGTCGCCGTGGTGTCTGACGCCGGCACGCCCGCCATCAGCGACCCGGGCTTTCGCGTCGTCCGCGCCTGCCGCCGCGCCGCCCTGCCCGTCGTCCCCATCCCCGGCGCCTGCGCCCTCGCCGCCGTGCTCAGCGCCGCCGGCCTGCCCAGCGACGGGTTCCTCTTCGTCGGCTTTCTGCCGCCCAAGACCAGCGCCCGCGTGGCGTTCCTGCAGAAGTATCGGGATTTTGACTACACCCTGGCCCTTTACGAAAGCTGCCACCGCATCGACAAGTTCTCGGCCGAGATCGTCGCGACGCTCGGCCCGGATCGCGTCGTGTGCATCGCCAAGGAGGTCACCAAGCTGCACGAGACCTTCCTGGTCGGCCGCGCCGCCGACGTCGACGCCCGCCTCGCCAAGACCAGCCTCAAGGGCGAGTTCGTCGTCCTGATCGCCCCCTCCGCCTTCGCGCTCTGATATCTTTCAACGCAGAGGCGCAGAGGCGCGGAGAGAGAGGCCGCATTCCTCCCGATCCCTCGGTTTCTTCACCAATACTCCGCGCCTCTGAGTCTCTGCGTTAAAATCCTCACTCCCCGAACTTCCTAAGCGCCCGCTCCTTTTTTACCGGCGGCACGTAGGGCCTGCGCAACAGCGCCCAGGTTCCCAGCGCCAGCGCCGCGCTCGCCGCGACAAACCAGTCGCCCCACCGCACATAAAGGGTCTGCACCCCGAGGAAGCGCGCGTCGCGCGTCACCGCCAGCGTCGCCCCGCCGCGAAAATACACCGCGCCCGCGCCCTTGGACGCGCCGCCTCGCTCCGCCGGCTCGGTGCGGATCACGCCCGTCTCCGCGTCCTTGGTCAGCACCGCGCGGATGGCGCCGCACTCGTCGATCCAGCCGCTCCAGCCGGAATTGCCCGCGCGCAACACGGGACGACGCGTCTCCACCGCGCGCAGCACCGAATGCGCCGCGTGCTGGTAGGCCGCCGCGCCCTCGCCAAAC
>JAIXVY010000305.1 GCA_027482505.1 Opitutaceae bacterium
CTGCCATCCCGACCTTCTGGTTCCGGGGGAAACCGGCTGGCTGTTCCCCGCCGGCGACGAGGCCGCGCTCGCCTCGCGCTTGGGCGAGGCGCTCTCCCTGCCGCGCGAAAAACTAGAGACGCTCGGCCGCGCCGCCGCCTCGCGCGTCGCCGCCTTCAACCACGACGCCGCCAGCGCCGGACTGCTCGCCGCCCTGGACTTCGCCGCCCCACGATGAAAATCGCCATCACCTTCGGCTTCTTTCTGCCCGTGCCGCCCGCCCGAGGCGGGGCCACGGAAAAAATCTGGCACGCCTTGGGCCGGCGCCTCGCCGCCCGCGGACACGAAGTGCACGCCTACTCCCGCGCCTGGCCCGGCTGGCCCGACGAGGAAATCATCGACGGCGTCCACCACCACCGTATCCCCGGCGCCGACCACACCACCCGCCTGTGGCTGAATCTCCTGCTCGATCTGCGCTGGAGCATTCGCCTCCGCCGCGCGCTCCCGCCCGACGCCGTCGTCATCTCCCACAACATCTCCCTGCCCTGGCTTCTCACCCTGGTCCCGCCCCGTCGCCGGACCCCGGTCGTCTCGGTCATCGGCCGCATGCCCAAGGGGCAGGTGCTTCTCTATCGCCGCGTCCCTCGCATCTACGCGTTGAGCGAGGCCGTGCGCGCCGCCGCGCGCCGCCAATGTCCCGCGCTCGGCTCCGCCGTCCGCGTCCTGTCCAACGCCATCGACCTTCGCGCCTTTTCCTCCCCTCGCGCCCGGCCCGCCGAAGGCTCTCCCGTGCGCATAGGCTACGTCGGTCGTTTGCATCCGGAAAAAGGCCTTTTCCTGCTCGCGGAGGCGGCCCGCCAACTGGCCCTCGACCCGAGCCTCCCTCCCTGGCGGCTCACCCTGGTCGGACCGTCCGCGATCAGCGAAGGAGGCGGCGGCGAAGACTGGCTCGCGCGCCTCCGCGCCCTGCTCCCCGCGCCGGGCCCCGGCTGCGCCGTGGAAATCCTGCCCCCCATCTGGGACCAGGAGTCCCTCGCCGCCCACTACCGCGAACTCGACATTTTCTGCTACCCCAGCCTCGCCGACCAGGGGGAGACCTTCGGCGTCTCCGCCGTCGAGGCCATGGCCGCCGGCGCCGTGCCCGTGCTCTCGGATCTCGCCTGCTTCCGCGATTTCGCCCGCCCGAACGAAAACGCGCTGATTTTCAACCGCGCCGACCCCGACGCCGCCCGCCAGCTCGCCGACCGGATCGCCACTCTCTTGCGCGACTCCGACCTCAGGGCCAGCCTGGCCGACTCCGCCCGCGAGACGGCCCGGCGCTTCGACTACGAATCCGTGGCGAACGAGCTCGATGCCGACCTCGCCACGCTGCGCTGAATCGCCCACGCTATCCCAGTTCCCCGCAACCATCCGCCATGCCCGACGCCACGCCCGAGCCTCCCTACCTCGCCCAAGGCTGCGTCACGCCCTACCCGCGTTCCGAACTCGTCCGCCAGCGCCTCTGGGCCTTCGTCCAGGCCACCCTCTTCCGCTTCAGCCTTCCCCGCGCCCACGCCTTCCGCGCCCGCCTGCTCCGCCTCTTCGGCGCCGACATCCCCGAACCTGACCGCGTCGTCATCTTCGCCTCCGCCCGCGTCTTCTTCCCCTGGAAACTCCGCCTCGAGCCGCGCTCGATGGTGGGTCGCGAGGTCAACATCTACAACCTCGGCCCCGTAACGCTCCGCCGCGGCGCCAACCTTTCCCAGGGCGTGCATCTCTGCGCCGGCTCGCACGATCTGGGCCGCTGGTCCATGCCGCTGGTCACCGCGCCCATCGTCATCGGGGAGAACGCGTGGCTCGCCGCCGAGGTTTTCGTGGGGCCCGGCGTCACCGTGGGCGAACTCGCCGTCGTCGGCGCGCGCAGCGTCGTCATGCGCGACCAGCCGGCCCGGATGGTCTGCGCCGGCAACCCCTGCCGTCCGCTCCGGCCCCGGCCCGAACCCGCCTGAGTCCTCCGGCTCCATGCTCCCGTCTCCCCTCTCCCTGCCCTGATGCTCGACGTCCTCCACGTCACCGCGAGCGTCGATCCCCGCCACGGAGGCCCCTCGCGCACCGTGCCCGCCCTCGCCGCCGCCCAGGCCGCGCTCGGGGCCCGCGTCGGCCTGGCCACCCTAGTCCCGGACGACGACTCCCTGCTGCCGTCCCCGCCGCTCCAGACCCGCGCCTTTCCCGCCGCGCCCGGTCCCCTAGGCGCCGTCGCCTGCGCCTCGGCCGGCCTGGCCGCCTTCGTGCGCGACACCCCGGCCCGGGTGATCCACGCCCACGGGCTCTGGCTTCGTCCCCTCCACTACGCCGCCTCGGCCGCGCGCCGGCGGGGCGCTCCGCTGGTGGTCGCGCCCCGAGGCATGCTCGAGCCCTGGGCCCTGCGGCACCGCGCTTGGAAAAAACGCCTCGCCGCCGCGCTGCTCCATCCGCGGGCGCTGGCCGGCGTGGCGGGCTGGCACGCCACCGCGCCCGAGGAGGCGGGGCACCTGCGCGCCCTTCCCTCCTGGCTGGGCGCCCCGCCCGCCGCCCCCGCCTGCGTGGCGCCCAACGGCGTCGCCGCGCCCGACCCCGCCTCCGCCGCGCCCGCCCGCTCGGCCTGGCTCTCCGCGTATCCACAGCTTGGCGACAAACGCGTCGCCCTTTTCTACGGCCGCTTCCACCGCAAGAAACGCGTGACCGAGCTGATCGACCTCTGGCGCTCCCGTCCGCGGATCGGCTGGACCCTGCTCGTCGCCGGCCTGCCGGGCGACTATTCGCTCGACGATCTTGCCGGGCTGGCCGGCGACGATCCGGCGTCGCCCGTGGTCGTCGCCGACGGGTCCGGCCTGCCCGCGCCTTATCCGCTGGCGGAGCTTTTCCTGCTGCCGTCGCACTCGGAGAACTTCGGCCAGGCCGTGGCCGAGGCCCTGGCCGCGGGCGTGCCCGCGCTGGTCACCGACACCCTGCCCTGGCGCGAACTCGACGCCGCCGGCGCCGGCCGCTGCGTCTCCTGGAACGACTACCCCGCCGCCATGGCCTCGTTGCTCGACCAGCCACGCGCGGGTCTCGCCGACCTGGGCGCCACGGGCCGCGCGTGGGTGCTTGATCGCTACACCTGGGAGGCCTCGGCGCGTCGGCTCCTCGCGTTTTACGACACCTTGGGGCGGACCGCATGACCCGCTTTTCACCCGTGTCATTCTCCACCTCGGAATCCGCGATCGACCGCCAGAAATTCGCCGTGGCCCACGGCGCCTTCATGGTCGTGGCATCCTCTTGGCTGCTTGGAGGCATAGGACCGACCGCCGAGTGGATCATGGCCGGCATCTCCGCGCCGGCCTATGTCGTGCTGTTTCTGGAGGCGCGCGCCCGCCGCGCCGCCGGGGATCGCGCCGGCTTTCGCCGCCTGCTCCGCTGGGCCGCGCCGCTGCTCGCCCTCGGGATCCTCGCCGTCGTTTCGGCCCTGAATCCCTCGCACCGCCAGGCCTTCCTCTACGACGGCCTGGTCCTTCGCCCCGTGCCGCACCTGGCCTGGCTGCCGTCCTCCGCCAATCCCGCCGGCTCGCTCCGCATCTTCGCCTGCCTGGCCGGACTCGCGGCCTCGGGCCTGGCCATCGCCTTCTGCGTGCACTCGCGCCGCGCCCTGCGCGGGCTCGTGCTGGGCTTGGCGATAAACGCGCTCGTCATCGCGGTCGTCGGAACGCTGCAACGCCAGACCGGCGCGAGCGGCCCCTACTTCGGCGCGGTGCCTCGGGCCAACCCGGCCTGGTTCGGCACCTTCCTCTATCACAACCACTGGGGAGCTTTCGCCGTTCTGCACACGGCCGCGACGCTCGGGCTTGTTTTCCACTCCCTCCGCCATCCGCCCGCGCGCGGCTGGCCCTACGGACCGGGCCCCATGCTGGCCCTTGTCGCGTTGATCATCGCCATCACCGCCCCGCTCTCCTCCTCGCGGTCCTCCACCGCGCTCATGCTCCTGCTCGGCCTGGCCGCCACCGCCGGCGCCCTGCTGGAGGCCTTCCGCTCCGGCCGCCGCCGGCGCTCCTCGCGCGCCGGCCTGCTCCGCGCCGGCATCGCCCTCGGGGCGCTCGGCCTCGCCGCCGGCGCGGCTTTCTGGCAAAGCCGGGAAATCATCGCCGCGCGCGCCGCCACCACCGTCCGCCAAATCGCCGAGCTTCGCGCCGGCGCCTCCGGCTACTCCCGCGCCGATCTCTACGCCGACACCTGGCGCATGGCGGCCGACCGGCCGGTCTTCGGCTGGGGACTGGAGTCCTACGGCCGGATCTTCCTCGATTACTGCCGCTTCAAACCGGGCTCGGACGGCCTCATGAACACCTTCGAGGACGCGCACTCGGACTGGCTCCAATCGCTGGCGGAGACCGGCCTCGTCGGCACCGCCCTGCTGCTCGCCTTCGGCCTGCTTCCGCTGGTCGAGAGCTTCCGCCCGCGCCACCTGACTTCGCTTGCCGGCTGGCTGCTCGCCGGCTGCGCGCTCGTGGCCGCCTACGCCTGGGTGGAGTTCCCCTTCGCCAACCCCGCCGTCGTCGCCTCCTGGTGGCTTTTCTGGTTCGCCGCGCTGCGCACCCTCCAGCTCACCCCCTCCTCGACCTCCTCTGCGCCCCCAGCTCCTGGCTCCTAGCTCCTGGCCCCCAGCTCCCGATGTTTTCCGTCCTCATCCTCACTCTCAACGAGGAACACAACCTGCCCGCCTGCCTGGACACCCTTCCGGGGGTGGACGACATCCATGTGCTCGACTCCGGCTCCGCCGACCGCACCGCGGAGATAGCCCGCGAGAGAGGCGCCAAGGTGTCGGTCAACCGCTTCGAGAACTTCGCCCGGCAGCGCAACCACGCCCACGAAAACCTGCCCTTCCTCCACCCCTGGGTTTTCCACCTCGACGCCGACGAGCGCATGACGCCCGCCCTCCTCGCCGAGCTGCGCGCCGTCGCCCTTGCCGAGACCGACGCCCGCGCCCACGACGGCTTCTGGACCGCGCCCCGCATGCTCTGGGAGGGACGCTGGGTGCCCCGGTGCACCGACTATCCCGCCTGGCAGGCCCGCTTTTGCCACGCGCCCTCCTTTCGTTTCGTGGAGAAGGGCCACGGCCAGCGCGAGGCGGACGGGCTTCGCCTGGGGTATCTGAAAAACAACTACGAACACGACATGTCCGCCTCCGGCGTGGACGACTGGCTCGCCAAGCACCGCCGCTACGCCCGCCGCGAGGCCGAGGCCTGGCATACCGCGCAAAGGCCGCTCGGCGACGAGCTCCGCTCCCTCGCCTCGCCCGACCGGCTCGTGCGCCGCCGCGCGCTCAAAAGCCTCAGCTACCGCCTGCCCGCCCGCCCCCTCGCCCGCTTTGTGTATCAATACCTGCTGCGCCGCGGCTTTCTCGACGGCGCCGCCGGCCTCGCCTACTGCCGCCTGCTCGCCCGCTACGAGGGCTTCGCCGCCGAGGAGCTAAAACGCCTCCGTCGCGGCGGCCGGGGCGCCTTCTAAACTGCGCTTCCCTATTCCACGCCGCCCGGCCGACAAGGCGCTTGCCCGCCCCCTCACCGCCGCCTTCGCTTTCGTTTTTGCAGCCCTGCTCCCCGCTCCCTGCTCCCATCTCCTCTCTCCCCGCTCCTCCCATGTGCCAATCCTTCCCCCGCCCGCACTCCTCCGTCGTCGTTGACGGCAACGACCGCGCCCCCGCCCGCTCAATGCTCCGCGCCGTCGGCTTCACCGACGAGGACTTCCAGAAACCCCAGGTCGCCGTCGTCTCCAACGGCAGCGACATGACGCCCTGCAACGTCCACCTCGGCGAGCTCGCCGAGCACGCGCGCAAGGGCATCGCCGCCGCCGGCGGAAAACCCGTCTCGTTCAACACCATCACCGTCACCGACGGCATCAGCATGGGCACGCTCGGCATGCGCTACTCGCTCGTCTCGCGCGACGTCATCGCCGACTCTATCGAGACCGCCGTCGCGGCCGAGGGCTTCGACGGCTTCGTCGCCATCGGCGGCTGCGACAAGAACATGCCCGGCGCGATGATCGCCATCGCCCGCCTCAACCGCCCCGCCGTCTTCATCTACGGCGGCACCATCCTCCCCGGCTTCCTACCCGGCGACTGCGACCAGAAGAAGCCGATGGACATCGTCTCCGTCTTCGAGGCCGTCGGCAAACACGCCAAGGGCGAGCTCGACGACGCCGGCCTCAAGGCCGTCGAGTCGCACGCCATCCCCGGCCCCGGCTCCTGCGGCGGCATGTATACCGCCAACACCATGGCCTCCGCCATCGAGGTGCTCGGCCTCTCCCTTCCCAACAGCTCCGCCCAGCTCGCCGTCGGCAAGGAGAAGCGCGAGGACTGCGAGCGCGCCGGCGCCGCCGTGCTCCACATGCTCAAGAAGGGCATCAAGCCCCGCGACATCCTCACCCGAAAGGCTTTTGAGAACTGCATCACCGTCTGCACCGCGCTCGGCGGCTCGACCAACCTTGTCCTCCACCTCCTCGCCATCGCCCACTCCGCCGAGGTTCCCCTGGAACTCGACGATTTCAAGACCATCGGCGCCCGCGTCCCCCTTCTCGCCGACGTGAAGCCCTTCGGCAAATACGGCATGGCCCACGTCATCCGCATCGGCGGCATCCGCCCGCTCATGAAGATGCTCCTCGACCGCGGCATGCTCCACGGCGACTGCCTCACCTGCACCGGCGAGACCCTCGCCGAGACGCTGAAGGACGTGAAGCCCTACCCCGCGTATCCGACCGAGCAGGACATCATCCGCCCCTTCGACAACCCCATCAAATCCGAGACCCACCTCCGCGTCCTCCGCGGCAACCTCGCCCCCGGCGGCGCCGTCGGCAAGATCACCGGCAAGGAAGGCCTCTACTTCAAGGGCGTGGCCAAGGTCTACGAAGGCGAGGAAGACGCGCTCCAGGGCATCCTCCGCGGCGACGTGGTGAAAGGCGATGTGGTCGTCATCCGCAACGAGGGCCCCGTCGGCGGCCCCGGCATGCGCGAGATGCTCTCCCCCACCTCGGCCGTCGCTGGCCGCGGCCTCATCAAGGACGTCGCGCTCATCACCGACGGCCGCTTCTCCGGCGGCTCGCACGGCTTCGACGTCGGCCACATCACGCCCGAGGCCGCCAAGGGCGGCCCCATCGGCATCGTGAAGAACGGCGACCTCATCGAGATCGACGCGGTGAAGAACACCATCTCCGTGCTCATCTCCGACGAAGAATATGCCGCGCGCATGAAGGCCTACGTGCCCCGCCCGCCCAAGGAGACCCGCGGCGTGCTGGCCAAATACGCCAAGCTCGTCGCCTCCGCCTCCGAAGGCGCCGTCACCGACAAGTATCTCTAAAAAAAGCAGGGCCGGCCCGCTGGGACCGGCGCTCCTTTACCTCCGGCCGGGGCCTAGCCGCCCCGGCCTTTTTATGTCCGTTCGGCGGTGGTTGACCTGAGCCCGATCCACACGATGGCCAGCGTGGCGAGCGAACTCAGCGGCATGAGCACCGCCGCGAAGAGCGGGTTCATGTGCCCCGTCGCCGCCAGCCCCACCGCGGCCATGTTGTAGGCGATCATGAAGACCAGCAGCGCGGTCTGCGTGCTGCGCCGGGCGTCGTTCACCTCCAGCAAGGCGCGCACGCCGCCGATGCCCCGTCCGAGGTAATAGAAATCCGATTTCGCGCCCAGCACGCCGCGATGCACCGCCGGCGTGCCGCGGCAAAGCGCCCGGTCGAAGGCGAGGCTGTCATTCGCGCCGTCGCCAAGCATCAGCGCCGCGCCGCCCGAGTGCGTCTCGATCCACGCGGCCTTCTCCCGCGGACTCAGCCCGCCCTTCGCCCACTCGGCCGACACGCCGAGCTCGGCGGCGAGCGCCGCCACCTTCTCGTCGCGATCACCGCTCAAGACCGCCAGCCCGAGTCCGCGTTTTTTCAAGGCCTCCAGCTCCTCGCGCGCGTCCGACCGCACCGACTCGGCGAAAAAGAAGCGCGCCAGAGTCGAGCCCTCCCGGCGCAGCGCGGCGTCGCCGCCGCCGTCGCCAGCGCGCTCCAAGCGCCACTCGCCCAGACGCACGCCGCGCCCGGTTTCCTCGATCACTTCGCCTCCGAGCAACTCGGCCCACCCGCGCAGCAATATCGCCTCGTGCAGGGAGCGGCCCACCGGATGCGGATTGTCGCGCACGAGCGCAAAGAGCGCGGCGCGAGCGTCCGCATCGAGCGTGTCGAGCGCCTCGGGGTTGCGCAGCGCGGGCGTCTCGCGGGTGAGCGTGCCGGTCTTGTCGAAGACCACCGCGCCGACGCGGTTGAGCCGTTGCCAAAGATCGCCCGCGCGCACGAA
>JAIXVY010000019.1 GCA_027482505.1 Opitutaceae bacterium
GCCGCCGAGTTCGCCGGGGGAGAGGCGGCGGTCGCCGCCGCGTTGCCCGCCGCCGTCGCCTTGGAATGCGTCCACACTTACTCGCTCATCCACGACGATCTGCCCTGCATGGATGACGACGACCTCAGGCGCGGCCGGCCCACCTGCCACCGCGCTTACGACGAAGCCACCGCTCTCCTCGCCGGCGACGCCCTGCTAAACCAGGCGTTTCTGATCCTCTCGGAAAGCTACGCCGACCGCCCTGCGTTGGGCCTTCGCCTCGTGCGCGAACTGGCCGACGCCGCCTCCGGTCGACGTCTGGTCGGCGGGCAGATGCAAGATTTGCTGGCCGAGAGCGCCGCGGCCCAGGGCCGCGCTCCCGCCACCGCGGCCGATCTGGAATTCATTCACCTCAACAAGACCGCTGCCATGCTCGAGGCCTCGCTGGTCTGCGGAGGACTGGCCGGCGGCATCGACGAAAACGGCGTGCGCCTTCTGCGCCTCGCCGGGCGCCACCTCGGACTGGCGTTTCAAATCGTCGACGACGTGCTCGACGCCACGGCCGACACCGCGGAACTCGGAAAGACCGCGGGCAAGGACGCTCGCGCGGGCAAGGCCACCTACGTCAGCTTGCACGGCCTGGAAGCCGCCCGGCGACTCGCCGCCGAGGAAACGGCCCGCGCGCATGAGACCCTCAACGCCCTGCCCGGCGACGCGGGCTTCTTACTCCATCTCGCGGACAGGATGTTGCAGCGAAAAAATTAACCGTTGGCCGGGAAGGCCAACCCGCCTTTGCCCTGGCTTAAGCGGGAAAAAATTAAAACGCCCCGGGACCTTGCGGCACCCGGGGCGAAACTGGCGGAGAGAGGGGGATTCGAACCCCCGATAGGCTTTTACACCTATAACGCTTTAGCAAAGCGCCGCTTTCGGCCACTCAGCCATCTCTCCGGAACAGAGCGCGAAAAAGGGTGCGCCGCGCGCAAAGCGCAAGGTCGATTTTCAATCCGGCGGAGTTCTCCGCCCTTCGCGCGCCCCATCCCGCTTTTTTTCGCCTGCCCGCGCCCTCCCCCGCCCCGGCGGTTGACACCCGCCCCGCCCCTCCGCTTTGCTGACCAATCCCGTCCCGTAACCTCTACGCCATGAATTCCGAAGCCATCGCCGCGCTCCTAGCCAAAACCCCGTCTCTGAAGACGGCCAAATCCAAGTTGGAGGCGATGGAGCCGGGCGCTTACTGCATTCATAAGAGCTGGGGCTTCGGTCAGATCAAAAGCTACGACGAGGCCGCCGGAAAGCTGATCATCGATTTCAAGACCAAGCCCGGCCACGCGATGGATCCGGCCTTTTGCGTCGGCACCCTCGACATCCTGCCCGCCAACCACCTCCTGGTGCGCAAGGAAACCGAACCCGCGGTCATCGCCAAACTCGCCGCCGAGGCTCCGTCCCAGCTGCTGATCGAGGCTCTCGCCGCCTACCCCAACTCCGCCGCCACCCAAATCGAGGTCGAGATCGTCTTCGCCCAGGTGCTGGGCGAGGAGAAGTTCAAGAAGTGGTGGGCCGGCGCCAAAAAGGCCGTCGCCAAGGACCCCCGCATCGCCACCCCGGTCAAAAAGACCGAATGCTTCTTCCTGCGCGAGACGCCCGTGTCCGCCGAGGACGAGATCACCGAGGCCTTCAATTCCACCCGCTCCGCCCGCCGTCGTATTCTCCTCGCCGAGCAGCTCCTCGCCGCTTCCGAAAAGGGCAACGCCAAGACCGACCTCGCCGCCATTCTCGCCGGGCTCGCCGAGGCGGTGAAGACCTCCAACCAGCTCGACGCCGCCGAGCGTCTCTACGGCGCCTCCGTGCGCGATCGCCTGGCCGCTCTCGCCAGCATCGACGCCACCGCGCTGGAGCCCTCTCAAGTTTCCTTGGTCGCCAATGTCCGCGACCTGCCCGCCATCGTCGAAAAACTCCCCGTCAACTTCCAAGGCGCCTTCCTCGAGCTGGTGAAGGAGGCCCACCCCCTCGAGCACCGCGACATCGTCATCAACCTGCTCAAGGTTTCCCAAGGCAAGTTCACCACCGAGTGCATCAACTTCCTCGTTGAAAACGGCCACGGCGAAGAGCTCGCCGCCACCTTCAAGCGCTGGATGGCCGAGCAAAATCTCCGCGCGCCGGTCCTCCATTGGATCGTCAAAAACCGCAACTCGAAGAAGTTTGCGAAGCTGCTGGGCGACATGGTCTCGCCCCGCCTGCTTTCCGCGATTTTCTACGCCATCGACTACGAGGCGCTCCAATCCGCGTCCGCCCGCCGCATCCCCCTGGCCGACGCCCTGAGCGAAGACACCGAACTCATCCCCGACTTGCTCGCCGCCGCCTCCGCGGAAACGGCCCGCGATCTCGCCCACGCGTTGCTGCTCAACCAAGGCTTCGAGGATCTCACCAAGAAGTCGCTCCTCGCCCGCTTCATCAAACTCTTCCCCTCCATCCAGACCGTGCTCTCCGGCGAGAACGAGTCGAAGGAGGAGCAACTCCTCGTCTCCCGCGACAGCTACGAGCGCAAGCGCGAGGAACTCGAGCTCATCATCTCCAAGAAGATCCCGGACAATTCCAAGGCCATCGCCCTCGCCCGCGAGCATGGCGACCTCAAGGAAAACTCCGAATACAAGATGGCCAAACAGGACCAGGCCGTCCTCATGGCCCAGAAGGCCCAGCTCGAAAAAGACCTCGGCCGCGCTCGCATCACCGACTTCAAGGAAGTGGGCATGGACGTGGTCGGCGTCGGCAGCGTCGTGGAAACCAAGCTCGCCTCCAGCGGCAAAACCTCGCGCTACACCCTGCTCGGCGCGTGGGACTCCGTGCCCGATCAAAACATCATCGCCTACAAAACCCCGCTCGGTCAGGCCCTGCTGGGCAAAAAGGTCGGCGACACCGTCAAGGTGAAGATCGGTTCCGTGGAAGAAGCCTACACCGTGACCGCGCTGGATCGCTACGTGAGCTAAGCCGCTCCGGCTCAAACTCATCGCCATTTAAAAGGCCGCGCCCTTCCCGGCGCGGCCTTTTTTTTCCCGGGAAAAGTCATCATCATTTTATTTGAAATTAACTAGTTACGAAATCGGAAAAGTCCCTGCTTGAAGGGCGCGACCAATCTCTCGACCTTCTTACTCGTTCCTCTGCTTAGCAGAGGATTTTGGGGTAACTAAGAAAGCAATGGCCGGACGCCTAGGGGTAGGCGTCCGGCCTCTTAATTTTATGCCGGTCGCGACGCGGCGGCCGCAGATAGCCCATCCGGCCTTGTTCGCTGGAACGCGAGGATTCGCCAGGGCGTTTTAACTGGCAGCATAGCCGCGAAAGAACGCAGAGAACGCAAAGATCGAGCGGACCTAATGCTTTCTCCCGCTTTCACTATGTGCTGCTTGCGTTCTTTCGCGGCCCAAACTGGCCTGCGTTGTTCGGCCACGGATTTTTTAAACATACTCCAAAAGAAAAACGCGCCCTGCGAAAGGGCGCCCGTAAAGACGAAAGATCCACAAGCGCAGAGGCCTAGCCCTGAGCGACGCGGTTCTTGAGAAACGAAAGCACGTCCTGGAACTTGGTCCGGTTCGACTCATCCACCGCCACGAGGTTTTCATGGGCGGCCAGCACCAGACGGGCGTTCTCGAGCTCGTTCATTTTGGGTTGGGGTGCCAAGGCCGAGCCTGCGCTGATCACCGGAGCCTGGCCCGAAGCCTCGTCGATGAGCAAAAGACGGTGTAGTCCGAGATTTTTGATCAACTCCAAGTTCCGCTCGCCAACGCGACACAGAACCAGACTGCCTCCACCCGAGAGCTTGCGCAGCTCGAGCGCGGCGCCGGCCAGCACGCCCAAGAAAGTGCTGTCCATGCTGGTGCAGGCCTGAAAATCCATGACAAAGCGGGTGCGGTTTTGACGCCGCATCTCCGCCAGGAACTGCTGCAAGCTCGCGCTGTTCTGAAAGGAAGCGCGTCCTTCGATCCGAATGGCGACGGGATCGCTGGCGGCATCGACAAGAAAGGTAGGCGCGGCGGCGTCAGGCATACGGTCGTAAAGTTGAGTGTTAAAAAAAAGCCCTTCGACCGTGCCACGCAA
>JAIXVY010000138.1 GCA_027482505.1 Opitutaceae bacterium
AACCGATGTGCCGGGCCCGGTCCGACTTGGGCCGCGCCTCGACCGGGAACTTCAGGACGACCTCGGGCGTGTCCAGGTAGCTGCCGCCGACCACTTGGGCGCGATCCTCGCCGGAGGGCGCCACCACCCACTCGCCCAGATTGCCCACCAGATCACGATAGCCGTTCAGATTGGGGCGGCCGGAATCGGTGGCGCCCACGCGCCCGCCGTCGGCGGAGCTGCGAACCTCGCCGCCGCCGTTGCCATGGGCGATGCGCATCTCCTCCTCGGTGGGCAGACGCACCGGCGTGCCCAGCACCCAGGCGAGGCGCGCGCAAAATTCCTCCGCGTCAAGCCAGCTCACCGAGTCCACCGGCATGGTGCGGCCGGGATTGCGGCTCGGGTTGGTGTTCATGATGTCCTGGTAGAGCAACTGGGGGGTCTCGCTGGCGAGCATCAGACGGTCCTTCACCCCCACGAGGGGCAGGAGCCGGTCGTAAACCTCGTCCGCGAGGCGAGACAGGTCGGCGCGCTTCAGGAGGAGGGAGTTCAGCTTTATGCGCAGGGCGCCACCGACCGAGCGGCTGCGGGGGAACTCCTTCGCAAGCTTGTCGGTGAGCTCCATGGCGCGCGGGAGCTGGCGCTCGGCGGCCACCACGCGGCGACGGCGCAGATCGTCGGAGATGCTCTTGTCGAGCTTGGCGAGTTCGAGGGCGATGGGCTGGGAGCGCGCGGTCTGGAGCTTCACCTCCAGCGCCTCGATGCGGGTGGAGGAGACGAAGCGGCTGCGCGAAAAGCGGTCGTTGATCTGCTGCTGGAGGGACAGCGCCTCGCCGAACCCGGCGGCGGCCGCGGCGTGGTCTCCCGCCCGCTCCATGGCGTCCCCGAGCTTCTCCTTGCGGTCGATCTCGGCGGCGATGCCCGCGGCGTTGAGCGAGGCGATCTCGGCTTCCAGCCGGTCGAATTCGCTGATGTTGGCGTAACGTGTGGTCGGGAACTCGCGGTTGATGCGATCCTGCGCGTCGCGCGCCGAGATGTAGCCGGCGAGGGCGTCGGCCCACTGCTCGGCCGTGACGGCGGCGCGGGCCTTGGCCAGGGCGGCGTCTTTCTCCTTCACGAGTGGCAGCACGGCGAGGGAGTTGAGCGACTGCTCGAGCGTGGTCACGCGCACGAAGTTTTTAAAGCGCGCCGCCGCCGAGCTGCCGTTGATGCGATTTTGCAGATCGAGCGCCTCGCGATAGGCCTTGGCCGCGTCTTCGAGGCGCATGTCGTCGCGCGCCTCGTCGCCGTCCTTTTGCAGCGCCTCGATGCGGGGCGTGGAGCGACGGGCCTCCAAGGTGTCCAGATCGGTTTGCAAACGCTCCAGATTCATCTGCGGCGTGTAGTCGCCGCGCGGCGAGGCGCGGACCAGCGCGCGCTGGCGTTCCACCGCGGCGGTGAGCACGGCGTGGGCCTCGTCGGACGTGATGTTGGCCGAGGCGTAGACCTGATACTGTTTTTCCAGCTCGGAAACCTCGGCGGCCAGTTTGAGAAGTCCCGGATCGTCGGGCTTGGCCGGCTCGGTCGGCACCGGCACGACCGCCTTGCCCGGGCCCACGTTGGCCAAAAAATACCAAAGGCCGATCAAGGCGATAAGTCCCAGACTCGTCAGTAACCACGTTCGGATCGAGAGCCACGCATTGGCAAGGCGGTGACGCAGGCGGTGGGACAGCATAGAGAGTAAGGGATTAAACAAGAGCGGCCCCCCCGCGAAAAGCAACGACGCACCCGGAAGGCGGATTAAATTGCCTAATTTTGCGTCCGGCGAGGCCCTGCCCCGAGGCTGGACATGTTTCCCGGCCCTTTCACTTTACAAAGTTTCCATGGCCATCGAACACCTTGCCGTTCTTGCCCCCGGTCTGCTGGGCGCCTCCGTGGCCCGCGCCGCGCGCGCCCGCGGTCTCGCCTCCCGGATCACCGTGTGGGCCCGCCGTCCCGAGGTGCGCGCCGCGCTGGCCGGGCAACCCTGGCTGGATCAGGTGGCCGAGACGCCCGAACAGGCCGCGGCCGACGCGGACCTCGTAGTGCTGGCCGCGCCGGTGGACAAAATCATCGACCTCGACCGCCAGATCGCGCCCCGGCTGCGCCCCGGCGCGATCGTGACCGACGTGGGCAGCGTCAAAGGCCCGGTCTGCGCCGCCGCCGCCGGCCACGCCCGCGCGAACGGCGCGGTTTTCATCGGCTCCCACCCCATGGCCGGCAGCGAAAAAACCGGCTGGGAACACGGCACGCCCACCCTTTTCGAAAATCGCGTCACCTTCGTGACACCCAACCCCGGCACCCCCGCCGAGGCGCTCAAGACGCTGGCGGATTTCTGGCGCGGCTGCGGCTCCACCGTCGTCGAGACGCCCCCCGAACGACACGACCAGATCGTGGCCCACATCAGCCACCTGCCCCAGGCCGCCGCCACCAGCCTGGCCTGCACCCTCGCCGGCAAGGACGGCCAATGGCGCCACCTCGCCGGCAACGGCCTGCGCGACACCACCCGCATCGCCGCGAGCGACGCGACCATGTGGGTCGAGATTTTCCAGCACAACCGCGGCGCCGTCCTGCAGGCCCTCGCCGCCTACGAGCAGGAGCTCGCCGCCTTCCGCTCCGCCCTGGAACGCTCCGACTGGCCCGAGATCCGGGCCCGCCTCGAACAAGGCAAAGCCTGGCGCGACGGCTTCCGCGCCTGACTCCGCCCGCGACGAATCCATCGCCCCTGCCCCCGGGCCCGGCCCGCAAACAGGCCGTGTAACCTATTGGGTTACACGGCCTGTTTTTTGGCCGACGCCGGGTTTCGCCGCGGGGGAGGAAGCGGCCGGGGCTTTTTCGCACTCGCCGGCTTTCCCGCGTCCCCTCTCCCTTGGCACCCCCGCCTTTCCATGTCTCTGCCCGCGCAGCTTCCCATCGTTCCCTTCACGCGTCCCGTCTCGGGGCCGGTCACCATTCCCGGTTCCAAGAGCCTGACCAACCGCGCCCTGCTGCTGGCCGCGCTCTGCGCCGCGCCCGTCACCCTGACCGGCGCGCTCTTTAGCGACGACACCCGCCTGATGGCCGAGGCCCTGCGCAAACTCGGCCTCTCCGTCCTCGCCGACGAGGCCGCCGGCACCATCGCCGTCTCCGGCCAGGAAAACGCCTTCCGCGCCGAGGCGCCGGTCGACCTCTTCGTCGGCCTGGCCGGCACCGCCGCGCGCTTTCTCACCGCGCTCTGCGCCGCCGCGCCGCGCGGCGTCTACCGCATCCAGGGCACGGAGCGGATGAACCAGCGCCCCATGAAAGGCCTGATCGACGTCCTGCGCGCCCTCGGCGCAGAGATCCGCTGCACCGGCGTGGAAGGTTTTTTCCCGATCGAGATCCTCGCCCGCGGCCTGCGCGGCGGTCCCGTGTCGATCGACGCCACCGAGAGCAGCCAAATGTTGTCCGCCCTGCTCATGGTCGCGCCGCTCTGCGCCTCGCCCGTCGAGGTTACGGCGGTAGGCGGCGTGCGCTGGCCCTTCGTGCAGATGACCGCGCTCATCATGCAGGCTTTCCAGCCCGGCGCCGCGAGCCCGGTCGAACGTCTCGACGCAAATCGCTTCCGGGTGAACAAAGGCGGCTCGCCCGCCTACCCGTTCCGCGGTTCATACGCCATCGAGCCCGACGCCACCGCGGCCAGCTACTTCGCCGCTTTGCCGCTCGTGGTCGGCGGAGCCTCGCGCCTCTCCAACCTCCACCTCGGCCTCCAGGGCGACACTTCTTTCCTCGAAGTGCTGCGCGAGGTGGGCGCGACCGTCTCGGCCACGCCCGCGGGCTTTGAGGTGGCCTACGCCGCGCCGGCCCCGCGCCGGGGCGTGGACAAGGATTTCTCGGGCTTCTCCGACACCTTCCTCACACTGGCCGCGATCAGCCCGCTGCTTTCCGGCTCGACCCGCATCACAGGAATCGCCCACACCCGCAAACAGGAGACGGATCGCGTCGCCGGCATGGCCGCCGAACTGCGCCGCCTCGGGCAGGAGGTCGTTGAGACCGAAGACTCGCTGACCATCACGCCGCGAGCGCCCCGCGCCGGACAAGTGATCCACACCTACCACGACCACCGCTTCGCCATGAGCTTCGGCATCCTCGGCTGCCACGATCTCCACGGAGACGGCAGGCCTTGGCTGACCATCGACAACCCCGGCTGCTGCGCGAAAACCTTTCCCCATTTCTTCGACGTTCTCGCCGACCTGCGCGCCCGCGCCTGACTTTAGCTCCATGCTCACCGCTCCTCGCTCCTCGCTTTTCCTTATCGTCGCCATCGACGGCGGCGCCGCCGCCGGCAAGTCCACCACCGCCCGCGCCCTGAGCGCCCGCTTCCACTTTCTGCACATCGACACCGGCTCGCACTACCGCGCCCTCACCGCCGAACTGCTTCGCCTCGGCGTGGCCGCGAGCGATCCCGCCGCGGTGGAGCGCGCCCTGACCGGGCTCGCCCTCGGCAGCGAGGTCGAAGGCCGCCGCGCGGCGATCACCGTGAACGGCCGCCTCGTGCCGGACGCCGAGCTGCGCGCCCCGGCGGTGAACGCCGCCGTGTCCCACTTCGCCGCGATCCCGGCCGTGCGCGCCGCCCTGCTCGCCTACCAGCGCGACCAGGCCCGCATCGGACGCGAAAACGGCTTCGCCGGACTCGTCATGGAGGGCCGCGACATCGGCACGGTCATTTTCCCCTCGGCCGATTTCCGCTTCTTCCTTCACGCCGACCCCGAGGAACGCGCCCGCCGCCGCGCCGCCGAGGGCCAGCAGGACTCCATCGCCGAGCGCGACCGCCTGGACAGCTCGCGCAAGACCGCCCCGCTCGTCTGCCCGTCCGGCGCGACCGACATCGACTCCACCTTCCTATCGCTTGACGAGGTCGTCGAACGCGTCTCCGCGCCCATCGCCGCGCGCCTCGCCGCCGCCTGATAAAACCGCCGACCGACCGCCCATGAAAACCCCCGTCCGCCCCTGCGGTTTTCCCCAGACCGGAATGGAGCCGCTGTATGGCGTTTGCCACTACATGATCAACTGCGCCCACGAGGCGCTCTTCCGCGGCGAGGTCGCCGGCCTGGACAACCTGCCCGGCGACGGCGCCTTCCTGGTGGCGGCCAACCACGCCAGCCACCTCGATCCGCCCTTCATCGGCGCGGTGATGCCGCACCAGATGGCCTTCTTCGCCCGCAAATCGCTCTGGAAACCGGGCCTCGCATCCTGGTGGATGGACGGCGTCGGCGCCATCCCCGTCGATCGCGACGGCTCGGACCTCTCCGCGATCAAACGCGTGCTCGGCACGCTGGCCGCGGGCCGCCCCATCGCGCTCTTTCCCGAGGGCACGCGCTCGCCCGACGGCCTCCTCCAGCCCGCCAAGGCCGGCGTGGGCCTCATCGCCTGCAAGACCGGCGTCCCGGTCGTGCCCTGCCGGATTTTCGACAGCCACCTCGCGCTTGGACGCGCCGGCGGCTTTCGTCCCGGCACGCCGGTCGACATCGTCTTCGGCCGCCCGCTGGCCGCCGCCGACTATGACCGCAAGAGCGATGGCAAGGAGCGCTACCAGCGCGCGAGCGAACGCATCATGACGGCCATCGCCGCCCTGCCGCGTCCGATCCGCCCGGTGGTCTGAGCCGGAAAAACATCTCTGGGTAGTTTTTCCCCGCGCCAATGCCTTGCGCGGAGGCGGAAAGAGTATTGGCTGTTTATGTCAGCGACCGTTCCCGCGTTTCTTTTCCGTCAGCGCAGGTTTTCGGCTTATTAGCCAGACAGAGGTCAGTGTTCGCGACAGGTAGGGATCGGCCTTAGGGCCGGTCGAATCGTCCGCACTTTCAACCCATCGGTGCAAAGGCACCCGCAACGAAAGGATCATAGCCATGAATCTCTCGCAATTGCTCGCCTCCCGCCCCGCCCTGTTACGGCAGGCCGCCTTGGCCAACGCCGCCTTCGCCTACGCCGTGCTGCGCGGCCTCGGCCGTCGCATAGAAACAAACCGTCTCGGAGGTCTCGTGCGCCTGCTCGCCGTGGATCCGTCCGTTGAGCGCTACGCCCCGCAACTCATCGCCCTGAGCGGCAGCCAGGCCGTTCTCGATGAACACTTTGACGAGGCGGACCTCGTGCGGTTGGCCGACGCCTTGGTCTTCGCCTCCCCCACGCCAGCCACCGATTTTGATTTTCGGCTGGAAGATATGTTCAGCCGCTACAGCCCGACTCTGCGCTCCGCCTTGCAAGCGGCCGGGGTGGAATTGAGCGACGAGCTCAATATGCCGGATCACAAAACCTGAAGCTGAAAAGAGACCGTCCCTTTGGCCTGCGAGATTGTATTAACCAGTCCCGCCCCGGCCGGAGGATGAAAAGAGACGACAAAAAAGCGCCTCCGGCTTTTGGAGCCGGAGGCGCTTTCGAGAATAGTGCGCGGAAGCCGCGCGGTGAAAATCAAACCGCGGCGGGAGCCTCGGCGGGCGCGGCGGCCGCGGGCGCGGCGGCGCGAGCCTTCACCATACCGAAGGCCTTCTTGATATTCTGCACGCTGGGCGTGGAGATACCGAGGGCCTTGGCGATTTCCTGGCCGGTCTTGCCGGCCTCGGCGAGAGCCTTCACCTGCGCCTTCACCTCGTCGGTGATCTTGGCGCGCTTACCCTTGGCAGCCTTGGCCTTGGGCGCCTTGGCGGCGGCCTTGCGCCCCTTGGCGCTCTTGCCGCCTTTGCCATAAGCGGCCTTAACCGCCTTGAGGAAAGCATTGAGATTATCGTAGCCGAAATCACCGGGCAGCTTCGCCAGCGCGGCGACGCGATCAGAGGCGAGCTTGGCTTCGGCGGCGGCGATATCGGCCTTGGCCTTTTCAATCTTGGCGAGTTGTTCGTTAAACATAGCGAAGCCTATAAAACCAATCTGCCCGCCTTCATCAAGCGCATATACCGTAAAAAGCGGGTTTTCATCATCTATATAAAGATCAAGGCCGCCCCGGACCGGCCCAACTCCGCCTCATTACTATTGATTGCAAAAACAC
>JAIXVY010000483.1 GCA_027482505.1 Opitutaceae bacterium
ATACTCGCTGCGAAAGAACTGTGTGATCCCCGATCTCTACGAATCCAAAATTATATATCTCGACTCCACTGCCCAAGGTGGAGCAAGCACCGACACGAAGATTCCATGGCATCCACACTCTCACTCGGTCCATAACCAAATTGGGCGATCCGATTTTCGCCCCAAACAGTCGGAGGAGCGCGACTCTTACGGGACTAAGAAACCGAAACTTGTTAGGCCAGAAAAAAAGATAGACTATCTCCCAAAGCGCACGCTTCACCAAAATGGATTTGGGCCAATTTGATACACTTTTATCAAGCCTAACATTGTTAGTCATATAACCTCCTTCTTTTCCGAGGCCCAAACTTGTTCGTAGTAGTTTTTTGCAACAGCTTCGCAACTGTTTCTTTTTTTGTGAAAGTCAAAGTAGACGCAGCCATTTTTCCGCACCTTCTCCGGACTTCTTAACCAGTAACTCAAGCACTCGGCTAACTCATCAACATTGTCGACTTCCACCTTGTTTGGCAGTTCTGACGCAGGAGGGACTGTATCTACGTTGCCTGGGGCGTTGGTGACCAAGGTTGCCAAACCCAACGCGGCGGCCTCTACTACAGCCACTGGATGGCCCTCGTTTTTGCTCGCCAGAACCGCGAACCCGCATTGCTGGGCAATACTAGTCCAATCCTTGTGATATCCACAGAATATCACGGAATCCGATAGGCCAAGCGCGTTTACCTGGATCTTCAGTTCAGATTCAAGAGGCCCCTCGCCGACTAGAAATAGTTTTGCGCCGCGTTCAACTGAATATGCCTTCTCCCACGCCGCTATTAGGCATTTATGATTTTTTACATCGGCGAAACGTGCCACACATATTACGTGCCGGCTATCGTGGGGATCCTGCCTTATTAGTTCAGTGGGGAAATCCGCCGGATTGGATAGAAGGACGAATTTTCGTGCCTGTATGGAGCTTCGTATGTCCCCCAAAACGGCTTGCGAGATGCCCACTGCGACATCTACGGAAAAAGGCCAAAGCCAAGAATAAGAACTATAAGTAAGTTGCCCTGTGTAAATGATCTTTGTCCCGAGCGCTTGGCGGACGATCCACGCTATTAATATCATGCGTCTGTGATGCACATGGATCGTATTGATTTTGTTGGCGAAGCAAAACTCTATAAGCTTAATGACTTCCAATCCGAGTCGAAAAGGATTTACTGTCATTAAGTTAACATACTCGACCTTCTGCCCTAGAAAGGCTTCTTCCTCTTCCGGCCCTGTGTATTCCGGCCCATATCCGCTGGTGACAAAAGCCCATTGGACGCCGAGCGACTGAGACGCCTTAAACAGCCGTCGCACAACCACGCTAACACCGCTGCTGCGGTAAAAGTTGGGATTAATAACGCAGATTCTCATTTGCCGATGCCGCAGGCGCGGAAGCCGATGGCGCGGAGCCTGGCGAGGTCGGTGATGTTGCGGCCGTCGAAGAGGAAGGCGGGCTTGGGCATGCCGGCGTAGATCTGGGCGTAGTCGAGGGTCTTGAACTCGTCCCACTCGGTCACGATGGCGATGGCGTGGGCGCCGGCGCAGGCCTCCTGCGCGGTCTTGGCCACGGTGAGACGGGGATTGGCGGGCGCTCCCTTGCCGCACACGTCGGCGAGGATCTCGTCGGCGGGCACCTTGGGATCGTAGACCACGACGTTGGCGTGCTCGGCGAGGAGGTCGCGGCAGACGTTGATCGCGGCGGACTCGCGCGTGTCGTTCGTGTCCTTTTTGAAGGCGAAGCCGAGCACGGCGATGCGTTTGTCGGCGACGGTGTTGTAGAGGCTGCGGACGATTTTCGAGGCGAAGCGGCGCTTCTGCCAGTCGTTGATCTTGATCACCTGCTCCCAATAGGCGGCGACCTCGGGCAGGCCGAAGTGCTCGCAGAGGTAGACGAGGTTGAGCACGTCCTTCTGGAAGCAGGAGCCGCCGAAGCCGACGGAGGCCTTGAGGAACTTCGGGCCGATGCGCGAATCCTTGCCGATGGCGTTGGCCACCTCGTCGACGTCCGCCTCGGTCGCCTCGCAGAGGGCGGAGATGGCGTTGATCGAGCTGATGCGCTGGGCGAGAAAGGCGTTGGCGACGAGCTTGGAGAGCTCCGAGGACCAGAGGTTGGTGGTGATGATGCGCTCGCGCGGCACCCAGCGGGCGTAGACGGAGACGAGAGTCTCGATGGCCTTCTCGCCCTCGGGCGTGCGCTCGCCGCCGATCAGCACGCGATCGGGCGTCTGGAGGTCGGCCACGGCCGTGCCCTCGGCGAGGAACTCGGGGTTGGACAACACCTGGCACTTCGCGGCGCCGGGATGCGCGGCGAGGATCTCCTGGATGGTCGTGGCGGTGCGCACCGGAATGGTGGACTTTTCCACGATGATCTTGGGCGTCTTGGCCACCTCGGCGATGGTGCGCGCGACGGACTCGATGTAACGCAGGTCGGCCGCGCGGCCGGCGCCGACGCCGTAGGTCTTGGTCGGCGTGTTGACCGACACGAAGATAATGTCGGCCTCGGCGATGGTGCCGCGAACATCGGTGGAGAAGAAAAGATTACGACCGCGGGCGGTCCGCACGATGTCGTCCAGCCCAGGCTCGTAGACCGGCAGCACGTCGGAATTCCACGCCGCGATGCGCCGCTCGTTGAGATCCACCACCGTCACCCGGATGTCCGGCGCCTTCAGCGCGATCATCGCCATGGTGGGTCCGCCGACGTATCCAGCTCCGATGCAGCAAATTTTCATATAGGTGGGCGCGATGTTCGACGCATGCGGGGACCGAATCCAAGCTGCTTTTTCGCGCCCGCGGCGCCCGCTCGGCCCGCATCGGCAGGCCGCGACGGGCCAACGCCGGGGGGCGCGCACCGGAGCCAGGCGCGCTTGAGAGGCGGAAAATCCCCGTGGCGCGCCTCTTGGGCGGGTCAGCCGGAAGCCCAGGGATCGCGGCCGAGCAGGCACTCGCTCACCTGCACCGCGCTCATGAAAGCGTCCTCGTGAAAACCGTAGCGGAAATAGCTGCCGGCGAAAAAGGTCTCGGTGGAGCCGCGGGCCGCGGCGTTGAGCGCGGGCAGCTCGGCCTGCGCGGCGCGGGCGGCGAGATCGAAGAGCGGGTGGGTGTAGTCGATGGTCTTGATGACCTTGGCCGGATCGATCTGCTCGGGGCGGTTGATCGAGACGAAGTAGTTTTCCCGGTCGCTGACGCCCTGCAGGCGGTTCATCCAGTAGTGGGTGGCGGGGCGCACGCGGCCAAGCTCGTCGCGGCTCACCTGATACACCCAGCTCGCCCAGGCCAGGCGAGCGCGGGGCATGACGCGCGAATCGGTGTGGAGCGTGGCGACGTTGCTCTGATATTTGAAGGCGCCCAGCAGACGCTGCTCGTCGCGGGTGGGATTCATCAGCAGACGCAGCGCCTGGTCGCCGTGCGTGGCCACCACAGCGCGGTCAAACACCTGCGAACCGCCGTCCGCGGTGAGCACGGTCACTCCCTTGCCCGGGCCGTGGCGCACCACGCGGGTGACGGCGCAGCCGAGCCGGATGCGATCCGCGAAAGGCGCGACGAGGCGCTTCACGTATTCGCGCGAACCGCCGTCCACCGTCCACCAGGGATGCTGGGTGTGAAGGCCCAGAAAGCCGTGGTTGTGGAAAAACCGCAGCAGCGTCGCGGCGGGGAATTGCAACATCTGCTCGGGCGGCGTGCTCCACACCGCGCTGCTCATGGGCACGAGATAAAGGTCCCAAAAATCCTTTCCGTAGCCGCGGCGGCGCACGTAGTCGGCGAGACTTTCGGTCTCCAGCGCGGGGTCGCTCTCCAGGGCCTTCACCGCCTCCTCGTTGAAGCGGTTTACGGCCATCAGCATCCGGATGAAGCGCGGGCTGAAGAGGTTTTTCCGCTGCGCGAAGAGGTGGTTGAGCGAGGAGCCGCACCACTCGAGCCCGGTGTCGGCGTCCTTCACCGCGAAGCTCATGTCGGTGCGCTTGAGCGGCGCGTTGATCGCTTCAAACAAGCGGCAGAGGTGCGGGTAGGTCACCCGGTTGAACACCATGAAGCCCGTGTCGATCGGCAGCGCGCGCCCGGTGCCGGGCTCGACGGCATCGACGGTGTTGCTGTGTCCGCCGGGATAGGTCTCGGGGCCGAAACAGGTGATGTCGTCGCCCGCGCGGTGCAGGAAATAGGCGGTGCCAAGTCCGGCTATGCCGGTGCCGATGATCGCGGTGCGCATGATGCGTGAATTTCGTGCGAGAGGTGACCGCGGATGCGGCGCGCGCAACCGCGAATGTGGAAAAACGCCGCCCGCTCGCGGCCGTGACACGCTCCCGACACGCCCCGGAATTTGAGCTACGGGGGATTCTTGCCTATCGTAACGTAAAGGTGTCACAGTCGTCCTCTTATTTTGCCATGCATTTGCTTCGTAGCCTCCGCCTCCTGCTGCTTCCCCTGGCTTTCGCCTGCCTCGCTCCGGCGATCGTCCGCGCCGACGCCGCCTCCGAGGCCCGGGCCGCGCTCGCGCTGGGCATCGACGAAGTCGCCGCCGCCCTGCGCGAACGCCCCGCGCAAGGCGACCTGGTCAATCTGCTGGATACGCTCGTCGACAAACACTTCGCCTTCGCGACCACCACCCGCCTCGCGGTCGGCCCGGCCTGGCGCGACTTCACGCCGGAGCAGCAAAGCCGCGCGATCTATTTGTTCAGCCGCATCGTCATCCGCACCTACGCGGACCGGCTGGGCGGCGACGCCGGCCCCCGGGTGTCCTACGGCCAGCCGGCCGAGTTGAAGGCCGGGCGCGTGGAGATCCCCACCACCGCCGTCACCGGCGGACAAACCTACTCCGTCGCCTACCGACTGGAACTCGACAAAGCCTCCGCTCCCGCCCGCTGGCGCGTCTATGACGTGGTCGCCGAGGGCGTATCGCTCATCGCCAACTATCGTTCCCAGTTTGATCCCATCGTGAAAAAATCCGGGCCAGCGGGCTTGCTCGAGACCCTCGAGACCAAGCTCGCCGAACAGGCCTCCGCCGTGAAAAAGTAACCGTTTGCTTCGTCCGCCAATCACGCCCGCGCCCGCCGTCATGCATCCGTTCCGCCTCGCCTCCGCTCTTTTGGTCCTGGCCCTTGGCTCCACGCACGCCATCGCCCAGGGCTTTTCCGGCGTTCGCGCCATCGACGAGCGCACCCATGACGCTCCCGCCTCGGAGGATTACGACGAATACGCCCCGGTTCGCGTCAGCGATCCTTTCGAGCGAATGAACCGAGGCGTTTTCGCGTTCAACGACTGGACTTACACACGCGTTCTCACGCCGGCCACCAAAGCTTACGAAACCGTCGTGCGCCCGCCGGTGAACCAGGCCATCGGCAACTTTTACGACAACGTCCGCTACCCCGTCCGCCTGGTGAACTGCCTGCTCCAGTGCAAATTCTCCCGCGCCGACCTCGAGACGAGAAAGTTCGTGGTCAACAC
>JAIXVY010000040.1 GCA_027482505.1 Opitutaceae bacterium
ATCCCGCTCCCTTTTTCACGCTTTCGACTAAGCGCGGCGGAACTCGACGAGAGCCTCATCGCCGCGGAGGACGCCCGCGAAAAAATCGAGGCGATCCTGCGAGACTTGAATCGAGACGCCTCGTCGCAACCGCCGCCCGCGTTTTAGACGCTACGCGCAGGCCGGCTTAAAACACCGGCGAAAGCACCACGCTGGAGCCAGGCAGCACGGTGTAATCCTCGCCTGCGCACCAAGTCGTGTCGTTGAGCAGGAACTTGCACACGATGGGCTGGGCGGTCTCGGGCAAGGTTATGGCCCAGCGGTCGTCGGCCACGCACTCGAGCGGAACGCCGGATTCCCAGCTGAGGCCGGGACCCGTGCCGCGCAAAGTCAGATGATTGCCAAAGCCGACGTCGATGGCGGCGACAATGGTGGTGGTCACCGAAGAGAGCGCAGCCTGCGGCTTGGGGGATTTTTTGGCGATTTTGACCGCGGGCGCGGCTGAAACTCGAGGAGCCTTGGCCGAGGCGGCGGGTTTCGCGGGACGCTCGGCCAAAGTCTTTTTCGGCGCGGCTTTTTTGCCCGCGGGCTTCTTGACGGCGGAAGTTTCCTTCGTGTTCGACTTTGACTTCGCGGCGGAGGCTTTGGCGGCGGTTTTCTTCATGGTAATAACGTTCGTATTAAATCTCTGCCCGGCAAAGGCATGAAAATCATCCCGATCTTCGCCTTAACCATCACAGGTAACAATAGCATTTTGCAAACCAACCGGCTGGCCGCGCAAATTTTACCAAAGCAAAAGCCGGCGGTCATGCTTCCGCCGGCTTGGGGCCAATCCGTCCGGGATCACAGCGATCCGCAATGAGTGGCTCAGCCGATACGGCTGGTCCTGCGCCGACGCGTGACGCCGCAGCCCAGCACCGCTGCGGCGACGAGCAAGCCTGCTTGGGCGGGCTCGGGAATCGGCGTCCAAACGAGGTCCACGTCGTTGCCGGATATCTGAGTGGTGAAGGCGCCCGCCGCGGCCCAGGTAGAATTATCAATGGTCGCAAATGTGGAAGATATCGAGCCGCCGCCGTTGTTGTTGATGATGCCTGACCACACTTGGGTGCCTTGCCAAAACGCCTCGGACACCGAAGGCGCGAAAGCCCCAAGGCTAAGGGAGAGGCGAGCGCCGCTGAGGTCCACGTTGCCAGAACCCAGGGTGATAGTGTCGTAATTGATACCCGCTCCGGAGCTCGACAGCGAGCCGAGGCTCCAGCTGTAGGTTCCTCCCAGGGCGAAGTCGCCGTTAATAGACAGATTACCCGCGCCAGAGGAGCCCGGAGAGACAAAAGCCAACGCGCCCACAGTGGTTGCGCCGTTGACAAGGCCCGTTCCCGCCAGCGTGGCCGCGCCCGAGACGACTTTCGCGCCGGCGCCGCCCAGCGTGCCGAACACCGACAACTGACCGCCGCTTATGGTTGTGACTCCCGACACATTCACCGTGGAATTCGCGGCGACCACGCTGGATCCGACGGAGCTCAAACCGGACGCCAGCCCCAGGGTGCTGTTGGCGAAGCCAAGCGTGGCCGACGAGAGCGAGACGTCTCCCGAGACGATTCCCGACGAACCGGCCACCGCACCCAAGGTGGCTCCGCTCGCGACCGAGACGGCGCCCGAACCGGTGGCGGAACCGCTGGAGTTTCCAGCGAGCAGCGTGCCGCTCGAAACGTTGGTGCCTCCCGCGTAGCTGTTGGGACTGGTTAGCGCGAGGGATCGGGTGCCGGTGGAGGAAGAGATGGCGAGCCCGCCGTTGGAAATAACGCCGCTGATCGTGGCGGAATTCGAAAGGGTAATCGTGCGATTGCCTGCGCCAAGATCCACGGCGCCGCCGAGCACGATAGACTGGCTTGCGCCGCCAAGAGTAAAGTCCCCGCCAACGGCAACGGTGTTCGACAGTGTGCGCGAGGCGGCGGAAGACGCCAGCGCCCCCCCATTGATCGTGAGGTTTCCGGTGCCCAGCGCGCTGGAACTGCCTATCAAAAGTCGGCCCGCGTTCAAAACCGTGCCGCCAGTATAGGTGTTTCCAACGGATAAGACCACCGTGCCCGTGGTGTTGACCACGACGCCAAGCGTGCCGTTGCTCGATCCGTTTCCAATTACGTCGTTGAAAGTGGTATTTCCAGAACCGGACCCGGCCAAGGTGATCGTGACATTGCCCGAGGAGGACGTGTCGAGCGTGCGGTTAAAAGTCAGCGCGGAGCTGGAATGATTGTTTATGCTCAGGCTGGAGGCAGCCCGGACATTCACCTTTTGTCCTGTCGAAAGGGTGTCGCCGAAGGTGACGTTCCCCGCGCCGGACTGAACGACGATGCCGCCGGACCCTACGGTAAGAACGTTGGCGCTGGTATTGGCGGAAGAGCCACGGTCTATCTGCGTGCTGCCGGAGTAGTTGACGGTGAGCGACAGGAGCGCGCGGTTGGTCGCCGTCATGTGGATGGTCTGGCTCGCGCCCCCCACACTGGTCGCGCTGAAGGTTACATCATCCGAGCTGCCAGGCAGCGCCGAGGGATCCGCCCCGCCACCCACTGCGGTGGACCAGTTGGCCAAGGCGCCCCAAGACGCGGAATTCGATCCATCCCACCAGAAGGGGGCGGCGAAAGATGCGACGGGAATCGATAGCGCAGCCAGGGAAACAACGAGCAAACGAGCCGATAAAGGCGAACGGCGGGGAGAAAGTTTCATGCGTTTGGGGAGGGGTAGGCGTCTCCATCAATCCCCGCGCGACCATCACCGCAGCCCGTGCGCGCGCTAACGTGTTAGCGATGCGCGGTCGGCCTGAACCGCGCTAACAGGTTAGATTTCGGCGGGATGTTCGGCGTCACGCCACGCTGATGCCTTGCACCACCGCACGAGGCGCGGCGTGAGCCGGAGCCAGGTGCGACTTTCGCCGTCCGTGGAGTCTAGCCTGTGGCCATTTCGTTTAAAAACCTCATGACTTACCCCACCCCGCTTATCCCATCGTTCGACTTCATGTTGTCACGTTTGCGCCTTTCATCGCCCGCCTCCTTGGCTCTTGGGCTGTTGCTCGTCTCTCCCTGCTCCTTTGGCGCGGCGCCGACGGCGGCCGACCAAGACAGGCAAGCCGTGCCGGATCAGGTGGCCGCGGCAGTGCTTGAGCCCGCGCGAACCGGGCCGTCACGGCTCAGGGTTTCGAATGTGAAGCAAGGTGTCACGCCGGCCTTGATCGGCTATAACCTGGGCTTGCAATCGCCGGGCAACAATGTCGCGCCCTGGTTGCGCTATGCGGAGGTAAACGCGGCCCGCCACTGGTTTGACCAAGGTTCGTGGCCGAAGCCTCCAGGGCCTTGGGCCGAGGCCGACAATCGGCTCGAAACATTCCTCGCCGCCCGGTCGGCGTTGCGCGCGACTGCGGCGGCGAGCATGGCCGAGGTCGAGGAAGCGATCCGCGCCGACCAGGGCCCTGTCGCGGAGGGCGACGTTGGCGCGGTCCACGCGCTATCCCAGCTTCGCCAAAACGGCATAGAACCCCTGGTTCAGCTCAACCAGAACACGCGGCGCTTTCCCTTTGAACGCCCGGATGGCTCGCCGGACTGGCACGGACGCTGGTCCTACTGGCGGGGCGTCTATCTGCTCGCGTCGTATTTGTCGGAAAACTACGCCGTTTCCCGCTTTCAACTTTTCAACGAGCCGGACCATCCGGCCAGCAGACACATATCCCAGGCCGACTACGTCCGGAGAATGCAGATAGGCTCGGACGCCATACACGCAGCGCTGGCCGATAGCGGGGCGCGGGGCGGAAAAAACACGACGCCCCGGATCGGGGCGCCGGTGAGCGCGGGCCTGCTCGTGTTTGAGAAGCGCCCGGGCAGGCCGGATACGCGCGACGCCGAGACTGGCTGGGGGGAATTGATCACCCGGCTGAGGAAGGACGATTTCCCGGGGCGAAGCGCGGACTACGGCTCGCTCTACAACGTCTATGCCTTCCAGAGCTACGGTCGCGACCCCTCGCGCATTCTGTCCGGTCTGCCCAGGCTGCGAGAATCCATCGCCGCCCTGAATGGAGGGACGGCGCTCCCGCTTATCGTTACGGAGATGAACGTCAGCACCGCCGCGAATTTCGCGCGCACGCCGGAGACGCTCGACTCCCCTTCCTATTATGCGCCCTTCGGGGCCGTCGCCGCAGCCTACGTCAACGCGGGCATCGACGAGCTTTATGTTTTCCGACACACCCAGCAGCCCCAGCCGGACGGCTCGGTCAAAAAAAACGGGACGCATCTGGTGGCGGCAGACGACCCGCTGCAGAATATCGTCTCCAGCACCCGGGGCGCGGAGGTCGTCCGCTTGTTCGCGCGTGGCTTTCGCGGCGCACGGCCGCGCTTCCTGCCTCCCGAGACGGAGGGCGGAACGCTGCAGGCCGCCGCCTGCGTCGATCAGTCCGACGGAACCCATTACCTGCTTCTCACCGCCTTAGATCGTTCGCCCGACAACGTCGCCGTCGATCTTTCTCCGTGGTCTCTGGCCGCCGGCTCCTTGGTCACGGCCGAAGAGGTGTCGGAGACGCGCCATGGCGATGTCGCGTCCCTGCTCGCCCTCGCGCCAGACGGCCGGCTTGCGCTGCAGGTGGCGGCGCGCTCGGTCACGCTGCTGACCGTGCGGCCCGGTGTCTCCGGCGTTCCCTTCGCGCGGGTGGAACTGGAACGCCCGGCGCCCGGGCGTCTCGTCACCCCGCGACCGCAGGTAGGATCCGACATCCGGCGCGCGTTTCTAGCTTTGCGCACAAGCCCTGTTGCGCGCCCGCTGCAGATCCGCTCCGCCGGGGCGAACGTCACCCAAACCGAGATCTTCGGCCAGATTGGAGCCGGTCTGGACGGGCAGACCCGACTGGTGGACGTAACTCGCGCCTTGTTGTTGGCGCCGGGGAAAACCTTGGAGTTCCAGATCGTCGAGTCACCCGAACCCGCTTCGGGAGAACCGGCGCGTCCGGCGGAGATTCTCTCCGCGGAATTAAGGCTCCACGGAGACGTGGCTCGCTGAACGCATGTCCTCGGCAACAGCCTCGCGTCTGCTCGGTTCGCGATATGGCGCGGACGACTACTCCCGGCTTCTTTTGCCGCGCGCCGAGTGGCGCTGGTTTCCGCCCGCGTCGGACCGCGCCGCCTGGGAGGCCCTGGCCACGCATCCCCTGCACGCCTGGAGAAAAGACTGGCTCCGCGACCAGGCAGCGGCCGCCCTGGGCCAGCCGTGGCCGGCGCTGCCGCTTGCCGCCTATCTCGACTACTCCCGCAACGGCGATCGCTCACGATTCGAAAGCGCCTACTTTGAGCGCAGACTCCGCCTCGCCTGGCTGGTGCTGGCGGAATGCGTGGAACACGACGGCAGCCGCCTCGACGAAATTGCCAACGGCATCTGGGCGATTTGCGAGGAAACCACATGGTGCGTGCCGGCGCACGCGGCGCGCCTTCCTGGCGACCCGCTCCACCGTCTCGACCTGGAAAGCGTCGATATCTTCGCGGCCGAGACCGCCATGACTCTCGCCACCACGCTCGGGCTTCTTCGCGCCGAGCTCGGCCGGCTCTCGCCCACCTTGGTCGAGCGCATCTCGCGCGAGGTTGCGCGCCGCGTTCTGGGGCCGTTCGAATCGTCGGACGACTTCGGCCGATCAGGTTGGCTATCCGGCCGCAACAACTGGGCGCCTTGGTGCGCCTCAAACCTTTTGGGCGCGGCTTTTCACCTCGTCGACGACCCTGCGAGGCTTGGCAGGCTGACCGCGCGGCTGGCGTGGGTCGCGGATCGTTTCATTGATCGCTACGGCGCCGACGGCGGTTGCGACGAGGGTCCGGGCTACTGGAACGAGGCGGCCGGCGCGCTGCTCATCTTCCTCGAGCTGCTTCACTCGCGCACAAACGGCGCGATCGAGCTTTATGCGGAGCCCAAGATCGCAGCCATGGGCGAGTTTGTAGTCCACGCCCATCTGGCCGGCCCGTGGTTCGCCAATTTTTCCGATTGCGACGCCCGGCAGCGACCGGCGCCCGGACGCATGCACCGTTACGGCGAGCGAACAGGCTCGCGCGCCCTCGTCGCTCTGGCCGGGCTGGCAGCAAACGAATGGGACGATGCCCGCCCGCCCTCGCGCCCCTTGCAAAGCTGCGGACCTTGCCAGCCGCTGCTCGAGCCTCTCATGCAACTTTTCTGGATGCCCGCGCAGACAGCGTCGCGGCCAGCGTCGCCCGCCGCCGTCTGGCTGCTGGACGTGCAAATCCTGCACGCGCGCGAAGACGGCTCCGCGCCGGAGAAAGGCCTGCGGCTCGCGGCCAAGGGCGGTCACAACGCGGAAAGCCACAACCACAACGACGCCGGGCATTTCATTCTACAGCTGGACGGACGTCCGGCCATCGTCGACCTGGGGCGAGGCCAATACACCGCCGATACGTTCGGCCCCCTGCGCTACGAACTGCCATTCACACGTGGACGTGCGCACAACGCGCCGGTGGTGGGCGGGGTGGAGCAGGCCGCCGGTCGTGAATTCGCCTGCCAGGAAGCCCGCTTTCACGACGAGCACGAATCTTGCCGCTTGGAGCTCGACCTCACCGCGGCCTACCCGGCTGAAGCGCGGCTCGCATCCCTGCGCAGGGTCTTTGTCTTTCGCCGCAACCCATGCGCCGATTTTCGGGTGACCGATCATCTCGCGCTTCGCGAGGGCGAGGCTGATTTTGAGATTATTCTCCACGCCGCAGGACCCGTGTCACGGAAAGGCCCGGGGCTCTTGTCCGTCGATCTTGAGCCTCGCGCGCTTCTGCTGCGCTTCGACCCGGAGTCGACAACCGCCAATATCGATACGGTGGAACTGCGCGATCCGTGGCTGGAGCGCAACTGGGGCCCCGTGCTTCACCGCATCCGGCTATGCGGCTCCACCCGGGCCGGGCGATGCGAGCACACCTTCCGATTCGAAGCGCAGGAACGACCGCTCTGACGCGTTAGGGCCGCGCGCGTTTGCTCCCGCGACTTCAAGCGGCGAAGCCTCCTCGCGTCCACGCCGTGGCGTTTTCCCATTGCCTACTCCATTCCCGCCCGGCCTGCTGCGCGACGCTCCCCCCTGCATGAGGCCAAACCCCAGCCTAAGCGAGATAGCGGCCGAGGCCGGCGTTTCGCGTTACACCGTTTCGCTCGCCCTTCGCCAGAGTCCGCGCGTCTCTGACGACTCGAGACGCAAGGTGGAACTGGCCGCGAAAAAACTGGGCTACCGGCCAAACCCCACCCTGTCGGCGCTAATGCGCTCCATCCGCTGGAAGGGCCGCCAGCACCGGCTGACCTCCCTGGCCTTGGTGATGATGGTCGACAAACCGCAGTGGACCGGAAAGCACCGCTACCTCGCGGACATCACCTCCGGAGCGAAAGCGCGCTGCGAAGAGGCCGGCTTCGCCTTTGAACGTTTTCTGGTCGAGCCCGGCCGCCCCAACGCCCGCCATCTTCAGCACGTGCTGGATTCACGCGGCGTCGACGGTGTCATCATCGCGCCGCTGCCCAAGATCGGCTCCACGCTGGGACTGAACTACGACAAGCTCGCCTACGTCTCCATCGGCCAGACCCTCACCGAAGTTCCCACCCACCGGATGGAGACCGCCACCTTTCTCAACATCCGCAAGGCGCTGACCCACGCCATGGAACTGGGCTGGCGCCGGCCCGGGCTGATGCTGAGCAACCGGATGAACGACGCGTTAGAGACTATGGTGCTGGGCGCCTATCTCGGTTTTCTGCACGGCCGCGGCGCCGATCATCCGCCACCGCTCATTTTCGACGAGCGGGAGCTTTCGCGCGACATGGTCGCCGATTGGATACGGCGCCATGAGGTGGACGCGGTGCTCACCAGCCGCTCCATCGTCGCCACCTGGCTGCGCGAGGCGGGCTTTCGCTTGGGAGAGGACGTCGCGCTGGCCCACCTTGATTGCCCCGCGGACAATCGCGAGCTCGCGGGCATCAACCAACGTCTGCATGAGGTGGGCGCCAGCGCGGTCGATGTTCTTGGCGAACTTATCCACGCCAATGCCCGCGGAGTGCCCGCCGTGGCCAAGATCGTCGAGATCGAGGGCGAGTGGCGCGATGGCGCCAGCATGCCCCCGCGGCCCGGCTTTCAGCGGCGCCCCTGAACGGAAGACGCTCAAGGTAATTTCACCCGATAAAACGCCGTTGTCGCGCCCGGACCTCCGGAATGAATCCAAGTCTGTCGCGCACCCGCCGAGGTGATCTCGCCCACCGCCTGCCAGTCGGCAGGCGCGAGTGACGCAGTCCGTTCGACCACATAACGGCGACCCGGCACCGCGGTCCACTCGAGCTCCACTCCGCCGGCGACCCGCGAGATGCGCACGATGCGAAACAAGGAGGACGCGTCGCGAGGATCCGTGCCCGCGATGTATTCGGCTCCGTCCAAAGCCCCGTCGCCGTCGGTGTCGGGCCTGGTGGGATCGGTGAGAAAATCCGCCGTCTCCGCCACGTCGCTCAAACCGTCACCGTCGGTGTCGGCCCGGCGCAACAAACGCAGGCGCGGACCGGGCGCGGCCGTCGCGTCGCCCTCGTCGGACACGAGGCGAATGCCATCCGCCTGCGGATCGCCAGGTGTTCCGGTCGCGATGTCGCGATCCCAACGGTATTCCTGGGCCACAAGAAAACTGGCCGCGCGCCCAGCCAGGCGACCGCGCACGAAGCCGGTGACATCCAACTGGCGGCGCACGGGCGACGCGCCAGAGACCGACAGTTGGCCTTGGAGAAAAGCGGTCGAGCCCGCGGACGCGACAACGTTGTTCCTG
>JAIXVY010000065.1 GCA_027482505.1 Opitutaceae bacterium
CCGCGCAGCGCTCGGACGAGCATGGGGCGTATATCGTCGAGGCGCTCGAGACCGGGAGGGTGTATCGAGGGCACTTCAACCTGCCTAATCGCGGAGCGATCACGAACCTGCCGGCGGATGCGATCATCGAGGGGCCGGGCTTCGTGGATCGGCACGGAATCCACATGCAGCAGGTGGGGGATTTGCCGCTGGGTTGCGCGGCGGTGTGTAATCAGTCGATCTCGGTGCAGCGCCTGGGCGTGGCGGCGGCCGTTGCCGGCGACGCCACGTTGTTGAAGCAGGCCATGCTGCTGGATCCGTTGGTCGGGGCGGTGTGCAATCCGCCCGAGGTCTGGCGCATGGCGGACGAGATGCTGGTGGCCCAGGCGAAATGGCTCCCCCAATACGCGAAGGAGATTCCGGCGGCGAAGCGGCGGCTGCGGATCGAGCCCGCGCTCCAAACTAAAGCTGCGCCCGGCTACCGGCCCAATTCGGCGGAGCTCTCGCGCCGCGCGAAAGCCCGAAAATCGAAGGATCGCGCCACCCGATAAAAATCGGGGCTGCGTTTGGTCCGGGCTGCGCGCGACTTACTCCGCCGGTTTGAAATCCATCATGCGCTTCACGCGGTCGACCTTCGCCACGTGAAGCGGGAGGCGGGCGCCGAGGGCGTAGCGTTTCTTGCGTTTGCCGCCCACCAGCGCCGAGCCGTCGGGCGTGATCTGGTAGTAGTCGTCGCGCAGTTGGCTGGCGGAGACGAAGCCGAAGGTCATGGACTCGGTGAGCTCCACGAAGAAACCGTTGGGCCGGACGTCGGTGATGACGGCCTCGAATTTCGTGGGCTGCTTTTTCTCCAGCTCGCGCTCGAAGTATTCGAGGAGCTTGATCTTCACGCTCTCGCGCTCGGCCTCGGCGGAATTGATCTCGGTGAGGCTGAGGTGCTCGCCCATCTCCTCGGCCTTGGCCGCGGTGTAGGGGAGGCGGAGCTTGGCGCGGGGAGCGGGGAGTTTGGAGCCGGAAGACGCGGACTGAGATTCGGAGCCGAGTTTGGCTCCCTGCGCCTCGCTCCCTGTTCCCTGCTTTTCCAGCCAGGCGTCGAGCACGCGGTGCACGACTAGATCGCTGTAGCGGCGGATCGGGGAGGTGAAGTGGGTGTAGTCCCGTTTGTTCAGTCCGAAATGGCCGTCGGGGCGGCTGCGATAGGCGGCCTTGCGCAGGCTGCGCAGGAGCTGGGTGCGGAGGGTGTAACCCTGGGGGTGAGTGGCCAAGGTTTTGAGCAACTTGACCAGTTCCTCGCGCACCGAGAGGTCGCCCACGCGGATGCCGTGGGTGGCGAGTTGCTGGCGGAGTTCGTCGAGCTTTTCGCCGTCCGGGTCGTCGTGGACGCGGTAGATAGAGGGCAGTTTCTCGCGCTTGGTGAGGCGGGCGACGGCCTCGTTGGCGGCGAGCATGAACTCCTCGATGAGCTGGTGGCTCTCGTCGTGTTCGATGCGTTCGAGGCGGTCGGCGTAACCCTGCTCGTCGACGAAGATTTTCGTCTCGGGCATGTCGAGATCGAGCGAGCCGTGAAACATGCGGTCCTTCCGCAGGCGCGACGCGAGATCCCAGAGCTGGCGGACCCAGCCCTGGAGGTCGCGCAACTCGGCGTCGGAGAGCGAAGAGAGGGCGCGGCCGGTGGAGCCGGTCTGGTGCTTGGGGGGCAGGGGGAGGGCGCGGATCTCGTCGAGGGAGTCTTTGAAAAGAAGCGCGTAGGCCTGCTTGTAGGTGAGGCGCTTGCGGCTGCGGATGACGGTGTTGGCGTAGCGCGTGGCTTTCTCCTGGAGGCGGCCCTTGGCGTCGAAGTCGAGGAAGACGGCCTTGCAGAGACGGTCCTGGGCCTCGACGAGCGAGCAGAGGCCGTTGGAGAGCTTTTCCGGCAGCATGGGCACGACGGTGCCGACGAGGTAGGTGGAGTTGCCGCGTTTGAGCGCCTCTTTGTCGAGGGCGGTGCCGGTCTTCACGTAGGCCGAGACGTCTGCGATATGCACGCCGACGCGCACGCCGCCCTCGGGGAGGGGCTCGATGGAAAGGGCGTCGTCGAAGTCCTTCGCGTCGTCGGGATCGATGGTGAACACCGCGGCGGAGCGGTAGTCGAGACGGCCGGCGGAGGCGGACTGCTCGGGCGGCACGGTGTTTGGCAGCGAAGCGACCTCGCGCTCCACCTCGGCGGGGAACTGCGGGTCGAGCTTGTATTTGCGGTAGACGCCCAGGAGCTCGGCGCGGGGTTCGAAGGTTTTGCCCAAGACCTCGGTGACGACCCCGCGGAGTGGTTTGCGCGGATCCTCCCACGGCTCGAGTTGGACGACGACCTTGTCGTCGAGCTTGGGCGCGGGGCGGACGCGGGAGAGGGCGGGATCGGAGACGAAGACCTCGAGCGGAAAACGCGGATCGTCGGCGAGCACGACGTGCTGGGAGCGGACCCGGGCGAGGCGGCCGACTATCTCTTCGCGGGCGCGCTGAAGGATGCGAACGACGCGCCCGCGGGGCTCGTCGCGGCGGGCGTCGCCCTGGCGGAAACGGGGGGCAAGGGATTCGTCGATGACGACGGCGACGGTGTCGCCGGGGAGGGCGTTTTTGGTGTCGCCCGGGCCGACCTGGATGGCGTCGGGGCGCGGCGCGTCGGGATCGGCGTCGGCGTCGAGCGAGGGCACGACGAAGGCGGAGCCGCCGGCGCGAAACTGGATGCGGCCGAGAATCTCGTCGTCGGCCCCGGGCGCGGGGACCGGCCGCGATTTGCGGGTTTGCTCGCCGGCGTTTTTGTCAATCGTTGATTGACGATTGGTTTGGGCGGAGGCGGCCAGGAATTGTTTTTTGGGGAGGGGTTTGAAGACGGGGCGTTGGTCGGAGGGGCCGGCGTTGGAGGAGGCGGCGGGGCGAGCCTGGGCCCGGCGTTCGCGGGTGGCGGGCTCGGCGGGGGCGTAGCGGTCGCCTTGCACGACCTTGATTTCGCCGCGCGAGGCGAGGAGGCGTAGCTCGTGGAGGAAGCGGGCGCGGAGATTTTTGGGGAGCTTGAGCGCGCGGAAGAGCGCGGCGTCGTTGACCGGGCGGTAGCCGGGGGCCTGGAGCGTCTGGAGGATTTGAGGGCGGAAATTCATTTTTAGAACCACGGATGAACACTCATGGACACCGATGCGTTGTGGCTTGGGATAAGTGACCTATCGGTGTGCATAGTGGTGACTTCCCTAGCCGATTTCGAGGTCGGCTTCTGTGATGAGATAAGCTTCGAGGCGTTTGGTGACGCGCGCAAGGTCGCTCGCGGCGGGGGCTCCGGGCGCGTCGGAGGGTAGCGAGAGGGCGGAGGCGACATGGTCGCGGTCGCCGGGTGGGAGCGCGGGCAGCCAGTGTTGTTTCAGGGGCAGGCCTTCGTCGCGGGCGAAGAGGTAGAGGCTTTTGAAAAACACGAGGTCGGGGCGGGCGCCGGGGCGGGTGAAGGCGGCGAAAGCCTGGGCGAGCAGGGCGTCGATGGCGGCGCGGCTGTCCTCGGGCAC
>JAIXVY010000226.1 GCA_027482505.1 Opitutaceae bacterium
GCACGGCTTCATCTCGTGGGCCGACGACGACAAGGCCTGCTACACTTGGACCCTCGACTGCATCGAAAAGGCCTCCGCCTACATCGAGGCGAAATACCAGGCCAAGGGCGGCGACGCCAAGGCCTTCGGCGGCCAGAAATACGCCACCCTCCCCGAGGAACAGCGTCGCGCCACCCTCGCCTCCATCCTCCCTTGGCTGCGCGGCCAGGTCTCCCAGCAGAAGCGCTTCATCGGCACCATCCAGGACGACGAGAAGATCCTCCGTTTCGTCAACTCCGCCGACGCCCCGCGCCTTGCCGCGCTCGGCACCTCCTGCCCGGACCACTTCCTCCGCACCAAGATCAAGCCCCTCTACGTCGATTGGAACCCGCAGGCCGAGGACGCCGCCGCGCTGAAGCTGAAGCTCGCCGCTGCGCTCGACCAATACCGCGTCGACTACACCGCCTATTACAACGTCTGCCGCCGGGCCAACTCGCCCGCCATGCGCGACCCGAACCCCACCGTGGTGCTCATCCCCGGCCTGGGCATGATCGCCTGGGGCAAGGACAAGTCCGAGAGCCGCGTCACCGCCGAGTTCTACAACTGCGCCGTCGAGGTCATGCGCGGCGCCGAGGCCATCGACAAATACATCGCCCTCCCGCAGCAGGAGGCCTTCGACATCGAGTATTGGCTGCTCGAGGAGGCCAAGCTCCAGCGCATGCCGGCCGAGAAGGAGCTCGCCCGCCAGGTCATCCTCGTGATCGGCGCCGGCTCCGGCATCGGCAAGGAGACCGCCCACCGCCTCGCCAAGGAAGGCGCCCACATCGTGTGCGTCGACCTCAACAAGGACGCCGCCGAGGCCACCGCCGCCGAGCTCACCAAGAAACTCGGCCTCGGCATCGGCGTCGCCGGCACCGGCATCTCCAACTGCGGCCCCGCCATCGGCCTCGCCGCCAACATCACCGACCGCGCCTCCATCCGCGCCATGCTCGACCAGGTCGCGCTCGCCTACGGCGGCTTCGACTCCATCTGCGTGACCGCCGGCATCTTCGTGCCCTCCGACACCACCGGCCACATCCCGGACGACAAGTGGGCGCTCACCTTCAACATCAACGTCACCGGCAGCTACTTCGTCGCCGACGAGGCCTTCAAGACCTGGAAACAACAGGGCCTCCGCGGCAACCTCGTCCTCACCACCTCGGCCAACGCCGTCGTGGCCAAGAAGGGCTCCGTCGCCTACGACACCTCCAAGGCCGCCGCCAACCACCTCGTCCGCGAGCTCGCCATCGAGCTCTCGCCCCTCGTGCGCGTCAACGGCGTCGCCCCCGCCACCGTGGTGCAAGGCTCCGCGATGTTCCCGCGCGACCGCGTCATCGGCTCGCTGGCCAAATACAACATTCCCTACAAGGACGACGAGGCCACCGAGAGCCTGGTGTCGAAGCTGGCGCAGTTCTACGCCGACCGCACCCTCACCAAGGCCCCGATCACCCCGGCCGACCAGGCCGAGGCCTACTTCCTCCTTGTCACGCAGCGCCTCAGCAAGACGACCGGCCAGGTCGTCACCGTCGACGGCGGCCTGCACGAAGCTTTCCTGCGCTGAGCACCGTTCCGCGCCGGCCGGGTGGAGCGCATTGTCCCCAATGCGCTTTCCCCGCCTTCGCGGAAAGATCTCCGGCCCGTCGTGGTGACGGCGCCGCGCGCGGGGGATGTGTGGTGCATCCCCCGCGCGACGCAGGCCCTGCCTGCCCAAAGAAAAACCCGCGGCCTTTCCCGGTCGCGGGTTTTTCGCGTTCCAGATCCGGGGCCGCGCCTCGCATCCTCCCGACGCGCGTTGTTTGGCGCGATGCTCGCGACACGCGCAGCCTATTTATACGGGAGCAGCGGCATCAAAACGAGCCCGAGGATCGTCGGCACGAGCAGGATCCAAAAACGCCTGCCCAGCGTGGACCACCCGCACAGGGCGAAGATCGTCCCCGCGATCAAGCCCGCGGGTATCGTGATGACGGGGAGCACCCACATTTCTCCACCGGTCAGGACATAGGCGACGCCCAGGCCGAGCCCATAACCGAAGGCCGGAACCACCAGCACCACCCCGACCACCGTCAGCCATCGCGGGATTTTCATAACCGGGTTTTACGAAGAAACAACCGCCGCGCGCCACGGGCCGCCATCTAAAACCAAGCCCTCCCCGGCCCGCCTGCTTGGCCGCCTATTCATACGCAGCAGCCTGCGCCGCACGAAGACCGCCGGGCCGTCTGCCGGAGGTTCAGGTCACAGCCCCGCCGCTTTCATCTGCGCGTATCTGCGCCTATCTGCGGTCCTCCACCGCCGTCGCTCCGCCGCTCCGTCGTTACATCGTTCCGCCCCGCCGTCGTTCCGCCGTTCCGTCGTTCCGCCCCGCCGTCGTTCCGCCGTTCCGTCGTTCCGTCCTTCCGCCGCTCCGTCGTTCCGCCTCTCCGCCCCTTCGCCCCCTTCCCCTCCTTCGTGAGACCCCTTCCGAAAACCCTCGCCTCGCCAAGGAAGCAAAGGGTTCGAAGGTCCACACCAACCGGCGGCTCGGTCGCCATGCCCGCGGCATAACGCCAAAATCACTATTATTGTATTACCCATAGGCCCACCGCCACAAACAAAAGGCCGACGGGGATAGTGATCCAGCTCACGCCATATAAACCCGGCTCCAGACAGGAAATCTCAGGATCGTCGGGGTGATGCCTTACCTCTACAGCCTTGTCCAAGGGGTATTTTTGGATCACCCCGAGCGCAAATTCAGACGTGCACTCCGGCTGCATATGGCGAACCGTTGATCCAATCAGCCGACGACTTCCGACCTCATATTCATATTCCACGTCCGCGACCAGCACCACACCATGCCTGCGCTTGGACTCGTAGGGCGTTGATTTGGTTATGCGCCCCTTGGCCACCGGCCATCTTGCCGAGCCATGCGCCCGCCAAGAATTGAGTGCGGTGGCCACCATCACCCAAGCGCCGGCGCCCAAAAGAAAGCATCCACTCACCAAATCTTCCATAGGTTACCCGGCTTCGCTCCAGTGCTTTGTTAGGCTCGTTTTTCTTGTTCTGCAGTTGGCCTAATGGATCTGATCAGCTCTTGTATAGACTGATCGCGATTACTGGGCGAAGATTCCGACTGAAAAACGCCTAGATAGATAGTTCGCTCAATAACAAAAGTAAGGATTAGATTATCTCGCCTCGAGCCTGATAAATAAATCAACTTACCGTCGATTCCAGATAAATGGATCGGATTCGTAAACAATACCTCTTTATCATTGATAAATCCCTTCTCGAATCCCAGCCTAAATTCAATTGGATCAAGACCCTCCGGGATGCTCATCGTGGTAAAGACCGCCCTACTCCTGGACTTTGAGACGAGCCGCAATGCTTCGTCACCCAAAGTCGGATGCGACGTGGCTATCCAAGTCTGTGCGCCATCAACGTGAATATCACGAAAGATGAAGGTGTGCGCGCTGCCTACGGACGAAACGAGTAAAAGGACTAATGCGTGGGCAGGCTTCATGGTATTTTGCCTAACACCAAAGACGAGCCAGACGGGTAGCTGGCGCAGAGCATGCGCGAGCATGATCTGTGACAACTACCCGGCTTGGCTCCATCGCTTTGTTAGGCTTATTCCGTCTGATTGTATTAAAGTATTTGAGTAATGATTTTGATCTAGTTTCTTGGCAGTGGCGGCGGTAGGTATCTCTGTGAATATAACTCACGTAGGAACTTGTAGATTTGTGAAATCAGCCATCCGTAAAAGTAAAAATGCAATGCCATGAAGGCGGAGAATCCGACACTGATGGATATGTCGGTGCATATATTCAGGCTGGATGGCCGTCTTTCACCGTTGATATAGCCGACTGAAATCAAACCAAGTATAAAGAATAACGAGGCCATGCCCCCGAGTATTGAGAGGCTACGCTTTAGTGGCAGCCAAGTGATTAATCGCTTATCCTTCATTGTATTCTGGCTAACGTCGAAGATGAGACATAAAGGTAGATGGCGCAGGTCGTGCGTCAGCACGAACTGTGACAGCTACCGGAGCTGGCTCCACCGCGTTGTTAGGCCAATTTTTCATTTCTGTATTTGGTGGATCGAACTTCCTGCATGGGTAATTCCGCAGTCGGTAGGGGAAATATGACCGCAGCTTACGCAAACGAGGGAAATCCGACCGCCTTCTGTTCGGTATCGGCCCGCTGTGCCACGGCAGCTTTCGCAAATGCGGCTAGATAAGTGCCTATGAATCTCGGTCATTCTTTTTCCAATCACGATGCCTACTGGGAGAAGAGCGAGCGGAGCTGCAAAGACCATATCCGCCATCACGAACGCCACGATACCAAGAGCCGAAATAGCGGCCCCGATGATACACGGTAAACGGCTTCGTCTCTGTATTTCGATTATTGAGGGTGCACAAGTGACTCCCATGATTCTGTATTCTTTCTGCCTAACGCCAAAGATGAGCCAGACGGGTGGTTGGCGCAGGTCGTGCGAAAGCACGAACTGTGACAACTACCCGTCTTGGCTCCATCGCTTTGTTAGGCTCCTTGGTTTCAACAACGAAGTGCGACATATAGGGAGGTGTGAACTATCGGCAATTGGGAAATGATGATCGGAGAGCGATTTCCGCGTTAAGGGTGCGGGGGTGTTCGGTGATTGATATAGCTCGGGAGCTGGGTCGGCACCGGAGCACGATCTACCGGGAGCTGGCGCGGAATGGAACAGGGCCGGAGAAGGCCTATTGGGCTTTGCCGGCGGGGGAGCATGCGCGGGCGAGGGCGAGGCGGTCGCGGCGGAATAGCCGCTTTGGCGTGGAGCACTATGGGAAGGTGGAAAAGATGCTGAGGGAGGATTATAGTCCGCAGCAGATCGTGGGGCGCTTGGCGTTTGAGGGCCTGCGGGCGATGAGTCACGAGGCGATTTACCGGTGGATATGGGCGGACAAGAAGGCGGGCGGGACGCTGTGGCGGCATCTGCGCGGGGCGCGCAAGCAGAGGCGGAAAAGATATGGTCGTTACGACAGTCGGGGCAGGCTCGGGGGGAAGAAGATGATCGGGGAGCGTCCGCCGGAAGTGGAGGAGCGGAAGCGTTTCGGGGACTGGGAGATAGACACGGTGCATGGCACCGGGAAGCCTTGCGTGGTTACCGTGGTGGAGAGGCGCAGCGGCTTGGTGCGGATCGGCAAGCTTAGGACGGCCGGCGGCAAGGAGACGCTTGAGCGCACGACCCAGATTCTGGCCGGGGAGTTTCATCCGGTGCGGACGATCACGGCGGACAACGGCACCGAGTTTCATATCTACAAGGAACTGGAGGCGCGTTTGGGCACCCAGGTCTACTTCGCCACGCCTCATCATGCCTGGGAGCGCGCGACCAACGAAAACACCAACGGGCTGCTCCGCCAATACCTTCACCGGGGAACCTGTTTCAGGCGGATTACACAGGCCCATTGTGACCGGATCGCCGAAATACTAAACAACCGCCCGCGTCGGCGTCTCGGCTACCGCACCCCCAACGAGGTTTACTATGGCATCCAGGACCACGCACGCCGATGGGCCGCTTCCTGCGGCAAGCTTTTCGCTCCTGTCCTCGGAAGCGGCCCATCGGCTGAACCTGGCGCCGAGAATATCAATGTCGCAGTTCAAAGTTGAAACTATTCTCA
>JAIXVY010000317.1 GCA_027482505.1 Opitutaceae bacterium
AAGCGACGAGCTTGTCGCCCGCTTCGATGTCCGTCCCGCCAAGGCCGGAGCGAAGGAGGCCCCCGCCAAATCCTCCCCCGGCCTCCTCGCCCGTATCTACGAAATCAATACCAAGCTCTGGGACGACCGCGGCTTTTTCCGCGCCAACAAGGTCATGCTGCCCGACCTGGAGCGCTCCGCTCCGCTCGTCGTCGCCGCGGCGTCCGCCGGCTTCGCCCTGCCGCATGCCGTGCCTGCCGCGCCCGTCTCCGAGCAAGCGAAAGGCTTCTATCGTTTCACCGGTTTTTTCCAGGCCGACAAAAACGGCGTCCACGACTTCGCCGTCGATTCCTGCGGTCCCGTTCTTCTCGTCGTCGGCGGCCAGGACGCCATCGCCGAGACCGGGGTGTTCCACCAGAATCAAGCCGTCCGCCGCGGCTCCGTCGTCCTTGGCGAAGGCTGGCACCCTATCGAGCTCATCGTGACCGATCCGCAGTTCTGGAATCTCGCCACCCGCGGCGCGATGCCCTTCGCCGTCACCTTGCGCGGCCCCGCCGACAGCGGGTTCGCGGCGATTTCCGCCGACCGCCTCGCCGCTGTTCTTCCCGATGACGCCCGCCCCTCTCGGCCCGCGCTCGTCTGGAAAAACGCCGCCCCATCGCCCGGCGTGCTCGTCCCCGGAGTCGTGCGCTCCATGTTCGAGCGCGAAGGTTTCGACCGCGATCCGTCCTACCTCGAGATCGACGGCCTGAAACCGCGCCGGCGCGATGTCGTCGACCGCATCGAGAACAACGAGGTTCCCGCCCAGGTCGTCGCCTACGACGGCTGGTTCGAGGCCCCGGTCGACGGTGTCTACGCCTTCGATCTTCCTTCCCAGCGTCCCGGCTACACCCACCTTGGCTCCTTCCGCCACGCCTTCCAGAGCCAGCTTCGCGTTTCCGGCGAGGTCGTTCTCCAGCGCGGCGTCGCCGGACGCTTGCCCGACGGCCGCATCGGCCTCAAGGCCGGCTGGCATCCGCTCTCCCTCCGCCTCGGCTCCTCCACCGCCGAACTCACCGTCACTTATCCCGACGGACAGACGCTCCCGGTCGACGCCGCGCGTCTCAGTCGTCCGGCCGATCCGAAGCTTCCGGCAAACTCGCCCGAGGCCAATACCCTGGCGCGCGTCGATTTCGCGCAGTGGGATGGCCGCGCGGGCGTCGACGCCCGGGAAACGCGTTGCCGCGTCTGGATCGCCGATTTCGCCCGGGTCGCCGAGATCGACGGACGCCGCGCCTTGGTCTCCCCGCCCTCCGCCGCCTCCTCGGACATGGGTGGAGTGGATATCAACATGACCCGCGGCGCGGGCCGCGTGCCGCTCAAGCTGCATTTTATCAAGATGCGCGAGCCCGCCTTCACCATCGGCGGCTGGTTCCGCAGCGACACGGGCGAAGGCCTGCTCTTCGGCAAGCAGGGGCTGACCGCCTTCGGCAAATCCTACCGCACCGTGTCCGTGCGGTTGAACAACGGCCGCCTTCGCGCCGATCCCGGCCGTATCGGCGGAGGCTCCGTCGTGTCCGGCGCATGGCATCATGTCGTGCTTAGCGCCACGCCCTCGCGCCTCGCCCTCTATCTCGACGGCCGTCTCGTCGATGAGGGGCCCGGCGCCGAAGGGCTTCCCACCGACGCGCTGGACTTCCTCCCTGACCATCCCGGAGCCATCGCGTCGCTCTGGATCGAGAATCGAGAGCTTTCCGCCGACGAGGTCGCCCGCTGGTTCGCGACCGAGAAGCGCTGAATACACGCCGGATTGTCGCTTCGCTTTCGCGTTCGTTCTTCCGCTCCGCGCCGCTTGCCCACCCATTTTAAACCCCGCCATCCCATGCCACCCCTTCCCGGTTGTTTTCGCCGTCTCGCGCTTTTCGCCGCCTCTCTTGCCGTTCCCCTGTGTGCGTTTGCGCAGTCCGCGCCCGATCGCACCCAGTGGTTCCGCGAAGCCCGTTTCGGGATGTTCATTCACTGGGGCGTCTACGCCGTCCCCGCCGGCGAGTGGCAGGGCAAGCCAATCGGCGGCATCGGCGAGTGGATAATGAAAAACGGCAAGATCCCCGTCGCCGATTACCGAGCCTTCGCGAAAGACTTCACCGCCGCGAAATACGACCCCGCCGCCTGGGCCGCCCTCGCTCGTCGCGCCGGCATGAGATACGTCGTCATCACCGCCAAGCACCACGACGGCTTCGCGCTTTACGACTCCGCCGCCAGCGAGTGGAACGCCGTCAAGGCTTCCGGCGCCGGCCGCGATCTCCTCGCCCCGCTCGCCAAGGCCGTTCGCGCCGAGGGTCTCAAATTCGGCACCTACTACTCGCAGGCCCAGGACTGGACCAATCCCGGCGGCGCCAAGGCCGGCGACGGCAAGGACTGGGACCCCGCCCAAAAGGGCGACTACGACCAATATCTCCAGAACGTCGCCTTGCCCCAGGTGCGCGAAATCATCGAGCGCTACGATCCCGCCATCATCTGGTGGGACACGCCCACCGGCATGACGCCGGAGCGCGTCAAACCTTTCGCCGAGTTCATGGCCCGCCACCCCGCGATCATTAACAACAACCGCCTCGGCCAAGGCTTCGCCGGCGACACCAAGACGCCCGAGCAACACATCCCGCCCCGCGGCTATCCCGGCGAAATGTTCGAGGTCTGCATGACCATGAACGACACCTGGGGCTTCAAGAAGAACGACACCCGCTGGAAGAGCGTCCGCCAGCTTCTGCGAAATCTCTCCGACATCTCCTCCAAGGGCGGAAACTTTCTCCTCAACGTCGGCCCCACCGCGGAGGGCGAAATCCCCGCCGCCAGCATCGAGCGTCTCGAGGCCGTCGGCCGCTGGATGGAGGTCAACAGCGAGGCGATCTACGCCACCGAGGCCGGCCCCTTCCCGCGCCGCCTCCCCTGGGGCCGCGTCACCCAAAAACGCGCCGCCGACGGCGCCACCACGATCTATTTGCATGTCTGGGAATGGCCCGCCGACGGCCGCGTGCTTCTGCCCACCGTCGCCGAGACGCCGCGCGCCGCGCGCCTCCTCGCCGGCTCCGTCGCCGTCGCCGCCGAATCCTCTCCCGAGGGCCTCGTCGTCCGCCTGCCCGCCGCCGCGCCCGACGCGGACGTCTCCGTCGTGCGCGTCGATTTTCCCGGCGCGATCAAGATCACTCAGGAGGCCTTCCTCACGCCCGGGCCCGACGGCCGCGTGAGTTTCGGCGCCGCCGACGCCGACGCGCATGGTCACTGGGATGGCAACATCCAGCTTCGCGACTCCGGCCCCGACGCCTACCTCACCGACTGGAAGAACCCGAAGTGGCGTCTTGAATACGCGCTCAAGACCCCCGCCGCCGCCAAGTGGACCGTCGTCGCCGAGGTCGCCGCGCCCGTCGCCACGCCGCTCGTGCTCGGCGTCGGCAAGACCGAGACGTCCGTAACCGTCGAGGCTACCGGCCCCGGTCTCTCCTGGAAAAACGTCACCCTCGGCGTCATTGCGCTCCCCGCCGGCGAGACCGCCTTCGAGCTTCGCGGTCCCCAGCAAGGCTGGAAGGGCCTCAGCGTTCGCCACGTCTGGCTTTCTCCCGCCAACAATCCGTGATCACGGTCATGTTCACGCCCGCCGCCGGTCTGAGGTTTTTCGTGTTCGTCGCCGCTCTCGCTTGTTCGCTCGTTTCGCCCGCCGCCGCCGCGGAGGCGGGGCGCGAGCGTCTGACGTTCGACTCCGGCTGGCGTTTCCACCCGGGCGACATCCCGATGCCGGTGATCAGCGGGCACGGTCCGAGTTACTCCAACGCCAAGGCCGGAAAAGCCTGGGGCGCCGCCGCGCCCGAATTCGACGACAGCGACTGGCGCGTGCTCGACTTGCCCCACGACTGGGTGGTCGAGGGGCCCTTCGATCCCAAGGCCAACATCTCCCAAGGCTACCGTCCGCGCGGCATCGCCTGGTATCGGCGTCACTTCCGTCTCGACGAGGCCGACCGCGGCAAACACCTCGAACTCCAGTTCGAGGGCATCGCCACCCACGCCACCGTTTGGGTCAATGGTCTGCTCGTGCATCGCAACTTCTGCGGCTACACGCCCTTCCAGATCGACCTCACGCCCATCGCGACCTACGGCGACCGCATCAACACGGTGGCCGTGCGCGTGGATGCCGACGCGCAGGAGGGCTGGTGGTATGAAGGCGGCGGCATCTACCGCCACACCTGGCTCGAAAAACGTTCCGCCGTGCACATCCAGACCTACGGCGTCTATGCCCCTCCGACGCGCGCCGCCGACGGAAGCTGGTCCGTGCCGGTCGAGGCCACGCTCGAGAACATCGAGACCGCGCCCGCCCAAGTCTCTCTCCTCGCCGAACTCCTCGATGATTCCGGCCGTTCACTCGCCTCCGCCCGCGCCGAGGCCTCCGTCGATCCGCTCCAGCCCGCGCTCGCCAAGCTCGTCCTCGACGTGCCCGGCCGGCCTCGCCTCTGGTCCCCCGAATCACCCGCCCTCTACTCCGTGCGCGTGCGTGTCTCCCGCGCCGGCCGCGTCGTGGACGAGGCCGCCGTCCCCTGCGGCTTCCGCACCCTGCGTTTCGACGCCGAGAAGGGCTTTTTTCTCAACGACCAGCCCTACAAGATCCAGGGCACCTGCAATCACCAGGACCACGCCGGCGTGGGCGTCGCCGTGCCCGCCGCGCTCTGGGATTTTCGCATCCGCCGCCTGAAGGAGCTCGGCTCCAACGCCTATCGCTGCGCCCATCATCCGCCCGCTCCCGAGTTTCTGGAGGCCTGCGACCGCCTCGGCATGCTAGTCATGGACGAGAACCGGAATTTCAACCACACGCCCGAATACCTCGGCCAGCTCCGCACCATGCTGCGACGCGACCGCAACCACCCGAGCGTCTTCCTCTGGTCCGTCTTCAACGAGGAACCCATGCAGGGCACCGCCCAGGGCCGCGAGATGGTCCGGCGCATGGTCGCCGAGGTTCACCGCTGGGACACCACCCGTCCCGTGACCGCCGCGATGAACGGCGGCATGAACGGCGAGGAGGGCGTGTTCGAGGCCGTCGATGTAGTGGGTTTCAACTACTGCGATAAATTCTACGACTCCTTCCACCAAAAGCACCCGCGCCAGCCCATCCTGAGCTCGGAGGACACCTCCGCCTTCATGACCCGAGGCGAGTTCGAGACCGACCCCGCCCGCAACGTAATCTCCTCCTACGACGACGAGCACGCCCGCTGGGGCCACACCCACAGGAAGGCCTGGCAGCTCATCGCCGAGCGCCCCTTCCTCGCCGGCGGCTTCGTTTGGACCGGCTTCGACTACCGCGGCGAACCCCAGCGCCTTTCCTGGCCTTCCGTCTCCTCCGTCTTCGGCATCATGGACACCTGCGGCTTCCCCAAGACCGCCTACCATATCCATCAGTCCAATTGGGTGAAGGACCGCCCCGTGCTCGCCATCGCCCCGCATTGGAACTGGCCCGGTCGCGAGGGGAATCCCGTGCGCGTGATCGTGATGACCAACGGAGAAGGCGCCGAACTCTTCCTCAACGGCGCCTCGCTCGGCAAAAAAGACCGCCCCGCCTACGACTACATCCAGTGGGAGGTGCCCTACGCCCCCGGACGTCTCGAGGCCGTTTCCTACGCCCGAGGGCGCGAGCACGCCCGCGCGGTCGTCGAGACCACCGGCGAACCCGCCGCCATCATGCTCACCCCCGATCGTCCCTCGCTTGCCGGCGATGGACGCGACGCCATGCCCGTCACCGTTTCCGTCGTGGATGAGAAAGGCCGCGTCGTTCCGCGCTCCGCGAACGAGATCACCTTCACCGTTGAGGGTCCGGGCGAGAATATCGGCCACGGCAACGGCGATCACAATTCCCACGACCCTGAGCAGGGTCCGCGTCGCAAGGTCTTCCACGGTCTCGCCCAGCTCATCGTGCGCTCCCGCCTCGGCTCCGGCCCGCTGACGATTCGCGCCGAGTCGCCCGGTTTGCGCCCCGCCACGCTCTCGCTCGAGGTTCGCGCCGTTCCCGCGCCGCTCGCGTCGCCCGCCGCCGAGCCCGCCTTCGCCGTCACCCAGTGGCGCGCCGCCCCTGCCCAGGCCGAGCGACCTGATCCCGCGGCGCAAATGTCCGACGCCGACATGAACACTTGGGCCGCGGTCAGGCCCGGCACGCTCCAAAACGCCCCCGCCGGCCAGTGGGTGCTTTATCGCGCCGAGTTCACCCCTTGGCGCGCCTTCGCCACCCAGGCGGGCCGTGTCGACTTCGGGCAACTCCACGGCGCGTGCGAGGTCTGGCTCGACGGAGCCAAGGTCGCGGAAAAGACCGATCCCGCCCCCGGACCGCTCACCGTCGCCCTCCCGCCCGCCCCCGGCCGCCGCGCGCTCACCCTGCTCATGCGCCCCGCCGCCGACGGTCGCCTCGGTGTCGCCGGCGCCGCCACCCTCATTGCCGTCCGCTAAGCCACGAAAACGTCAACGCAGAGACGCAGAGGCGCGGAGAGCCTGATCAAAATTCGCATGTCACTCCGCCCCTCCCTTCTCCGCGTCTATGCGCCTCTGCGTTTAAATGATAATCCGCCCATGTTCCGCGGCCTTTTCCTCTTCGCGCTCTTCGTATTCTTCGCGGTTTATCATTCTTCCGCCGCCCGCTCCGCCGAGAACCAGGTCTTCCAGTGGCATGTCTCCGGGGAGAACGCCGGCTGGCCCGACGGTTCCACGAACAAGGGCACGCTCTACCTCTGGATTCCGGAAAAAACCGTTCGCGTGCGCGGCGTCGTGGTCATGGCCACCAACGTGCCCGAGCACATGCTCGTCGGCCACTCCGCCATCCGTCGCGCCTGCGCCGAGAACGACCTCGCGCTGGTCTGGGGCGTGCCGTCTTTCTGGCGTTTCGGCAAGGCCGCGCCCGCGCCGGGCGGCGAGCCGGTGGACGTGAAGACGCTTCCCGGTTCCGACGCGATCCAGGCCGCTTTTCTGGAAAAACTTCTTTCCGCGCTCGCGGAAAAATCCGGCTACGCCGAACTCGCCTCCGCGCCGTGGCTGCCCGTCGGCGAATCCGGCCACCTGCTCATGGTCGTCGGCCTCATCAACGCCCGCCCGGAGCGCGTCATCGCCGGCGTCTGCGTGAAGAATCCGCATCAGCCACAAAACAAAGCCGTGCCCCTGCTCTGGACGCTCGGCACCGGCCAGGAGTGGGGCCAGACCAAGGGCGACATCCGCGAGACTTACGTGTCCAACGCCTCCGGCTACGCGGGGTGGGGGAGGGAGCGCGCCGCTTCCGGCTGGCCGCTCAGCGTCGTCATCGAGGCCGGCACCGGCCACTTCTATTGCTCCGACGAGATGGCCGTCTACTTCGGCCGCTACATCGCCTCCGCCTGCCGCGCCCGCCTCTCCGCCGACGGTTCACCCGCGCTCAAGCCCGTCGACCTGTCCGCCGGCGTCCTCGCCCACGTCCCCGCGCCCGGCCAGGGCGACCTCGCCATTCTGCCCTACGCCGAGGCGAGCGACAAAACCCGTCCGTGGTTTTTCGACGCCGATCTCGCCCGCGAGGCGCAAAAACTCACGGCCGCCAACTGGGAAGCCGCCCCGCAGTTCGTCGTTTTCACCGGTGGCGGCGAGGGCGTTCAGATCGAGCCCTTCGCCCTGAATTCGGTCACCAAGATCTCCGTCGCGACCGACGGCGAGTTCACCCTCCGCGCCGAGCTCGCCGACAAGATCCCCGAGGGCTTCGTCGGCGCCGGCGCCCCGCTTGCCCGCGCTCCCGGCGCCCCGCTCGTCGAGTGGATCTGCGGTCCCTTCGCCACCGTGGACGCCGCCGCGGGCCGCTTTCGCGTGTCGCTCGATCGCGCCTGGAAAAACGGCGGCGCCGCCTACGTCATCGCCCGCCACGAGGGCGACGCCGCGCACCGCCGCACCGTCCAGCCGGCCCATTTCACCCTCAAGGAAAACACCGGGGGCCGGACGCAAAGTATCCGTTTCCCTTCTATTTCGGACATGCCCGCTGGAACCGTTTCCGTGCCGCTGACCGCCACCTCCGACTCCGGCCTGCCCGTCTCTTATTTCGTGGTCTCCGGGCCGGCCCTGGTCCGCGACGGCTCGCTCGTGTTCACTCCGCTGCCGCCGCGCGCGAAATTCCCCGTCGAGATCACCGTCGCCGCCTGGCAATGGGGGCGCGCCACCGAGCCCGGGATAAAGACCGCCGCCATCGTGCGCCAAACGTTTCGCGTCACCGCGCCGTGAGTCTCCGCGGCCCCCTCTTTTGGTTCCTTGCGGCCTGCGCGACCCATTCCGCGGTTGCGGTCGCAGCCGCCGACTTCGCATCCCTATACGCCGCCGTCGAGGCGAGGCAGCCCGACTTCCCCAAGGACGCCATGCCGCTCTACGCCGCTCGGCTCGCGGCCGGCGTCCGCGTGGAAGAAACCCTCGCCGCGACCGATCGTATGATGAACGCCGCGCTCCAGGCCCGGCTCGATCCCTTCCACCTCCACGCCATCGTGCACGCCGAGCGCGTCTGCGGCGACCGCTGGCCCCGGCCGCTGCGGGAAAAGTTCCGCGCCTACGCCGCGCGCTGGGATTTCACCAAACCCATCGGCGTCTCTCTCAACTACGCGCTCATGCGCGACGGGGCCGGGTGGATGGCCGCCGGCATATGGCCCGATCTTGTCGATGCCGCCGGCAACGACGCCGCGCGCATTCGCGCCCTTTGCGGCATCCGCCTGCGGAAGACCCTGGCCGCGATCCCGCGCGACGGCGACACCGAGTATCAGGCCCCTCTCTACTACGGCACCGACTTCATGGCGCTTCGCCTGCTCGTCGATCACGCCGACGACTCCTCCCTTCGCGAACTCGCCCGGCGCGCGCTTGAATGGATGCTCCTCGACACCGGCGCGCACTGGCACCGCGGCTACGCCGTCACCAGCGCCGGTCGCGCAAAATACTGGGGCTCCCAGCAGGTCTCGCCCGACTCGCCCGGCGCCACCACCGCCATGGCCTACCTGCTTTTCGGCGGCGACCGGCCCGCCCGGGTGGAGCGCGTTCCGCAAAGCTTCTGGCTGGCCTATCCCAGTCCGTGGCTGACGTCGCTCGCCCCGCTGCGCGCGTGGCAGTCCGCCTTGCCGGTGCCACGGCGGGTCCGGGCGAGCGTTTTGATACCGTCCCATCGCTTTTTTGTCCGCAAGGAGGCTTGGATCACCGAGGGCTATGGTCTTGCGAGCCAGCGCACGGACGGCACCGGGGCGGACAGCTACCTCTACAAGGAGTCGCGCAACGTGGTGCTGCGCTGGGTATCGGATAAACCCGCCAGCACCTTCATCGTTTTTCAGGAGAATCGCCGCCGTCCCGGGGAGAAAATCGCCAACGCCTACGCGTATGGAGAAAACCCCTACGCCCAGACCCTCCAGCACGAGGGCGCGGTGATCGGCCTTTTCGACGTGCCCGCCGATTACGGTTTCCAGCGCCTCGTCGTCCCCTTCACCACCCGCGGTGCGATCGTCGCCCGGTTGGAGCGCGCCGGCTGGGTCTGCGCCCACGGCGGCTCCGTCCTTTTCGCCTTCCGCTCCCTCGCGCCCGCCTCGTGGATCGAGCCCGACAAGCGCGAAGGACTGGACCGCTATGCCACCGCGCCCGACGTCCGCCGTGGCGGTTGGGTGCTCCAGACCTCACCGGTCGCCTCTTTCGCCGGAGGCTCGGCCGCGGACGAGCTCGAGCGTTTCGCCAGCACGCTCGTTGCCCGCGCCCGGGTGGCTCCGCGACTGGATGCCGAAGTTCCCGGCCTCGTCTACGACGATCTGGCCGGCCGTCGGCTCGAACTGCTTTGGAAAGATCCCGCCGCGCCCTATGCGGGGGAATGCCGTGTCGACGGCCAAGTCATCGACTACGCCTCTTACCCGCGCCTCGACGTCCTGGATGCCGCTGGCAAGACGGTCGCTCTGCCCGACGTCTTGGCGCCTTGAGCCGGCATTTGCCCGGCTCGGTCGGCTGTGTCTTCCGTTTCAGTCGGATCAGGAAGTGCGTAAATAAGTTTCCTAAATTTGCGCAAATTTGCCTCGTCGTTTTCCATATTTCTTGAGAAATCAAGATCCGGTCTTCGGCCCTTACCCTTGTCCCGATTTCGGATGCTTTCCTCTCGTCATGTTACCACGCCCTCGTCGCTTTTTTTGGATTTCGCCTTTGGCGCTCCTTGCCGCCGCGCTTGGCGCCGCTCCGCTGCAGCTTTACGTTGCTCCCGAAGGAGCTGATGCCGCCGACGGTCGTGCCCCCGCCGCCGCGTTTTCGTCGCTCGAGCGCGCCCGCGACGAGATTCGCGCGCTCAAGGCGCGCGGCGCTTATCCGGCCGAGGGCGTGGTCGTAGAGATCGCCGGCGGGTTTTACCCGCGCGACCGATCCTTCCTGCTCGAGGAGGCCGATTCCGGCGCGCCGGGCGCCCCTGTCATCTACCGCGCGCGGCACGGCGATTCCGTCCGGCTTATGGGCGGAAAAACCGTCGCGCTTTCCGATTTTCGTCCGGTGACGAATCCTGCCTGGCGAAAACGCCTCGCGCCGGAGGCGGCCGACCGTGTCGTGGCCCTGCCGCTCGCTTCCGCCGGCCTGTCCTCGATCAAGGAGTTCCCCGCCGTATTCGACGATCAGGGCGGTCTCTTCGAGGTCTTCGCCAACGGCTCCCGCCTCCCGCTCTCCCGCTGGCCCAACGAGGGTTTCTCGGTCATGAAACGAGTCCTGGTCACCGGCGCCACCCGCGTGCCCGGCGTCTTTGAATACGCCGATGATCGCCCCGCCCGCTGGACCGAAAACTCCCATGTCTGGCTCAAGGGCCAGTGGCGCGTCGGTTGGGAGGATCCCGCCATTCGCGTCGCCAAGATCGACCCCGCCGCCCGCACCGTCGCCTTCGCCGCCGGCATTCAGAATGGCATCGGCTACAAATACATCTCCAACCCCGATGGTTCCCGTCCCGGCAACGGCAAGGAGCCTTGGTATGCGCTGAATCTCGTCGAGGAGATCGACCGCCCGGGCGAGTGGGCCCTCGATTTCGCCTCGGGCGTGCTCTTCCTCTGGCCACCCGATGGCGTGCGCGAGCTGACTGTCACCCAGCTCTCCGAACCGCTCGTCTCGGCCAAGGACGTCGCGCACGTCGACCTTGTCGGCCTCGATCTCGGCTACTCCCTCGGCCACGGCCTCGTGGCGGAAAACGTCGACTCGCTCCGCCTCCTTGGCTCCCGCGTTCATCACGTCGCCGGCACCGCCGTCGTTCTCAACGGCCGGCGTTCGGTCGTCCAGAGCAACGACCTCCACGACCTCGGCGGCGGCGGCGTCCTTGTTTCCGGCGGCGACTCCCGAGCGCTGACCTCGTCCGAGAACAAAATTCTCAACAACCACATCCACCGCTACGGCATCCTGCGCGCCCAGTATTCGGCCGGCGTCGACGTCGGTTTTGGCGGAGCCAGCAACCATCGCGGCCGCCGCGACGCGGTAGGCGTCCTCGTCGCCCACAACCGCATCCACGACGCCCCGCGCGACGCCATTCTGGTCAACGGCCAGCTCCACGTTTTCGAGTTCAACGAGATTTCCGCCTGCGGCTTTGGTTCCGCCGACACCGGGTCTTTCTACTCGTGGCTCGATTGGACCATCCAGGGCGTCGTCATTCGTTACAACTACATGTATGACACCGTCGGCGGCGTGAATCCCGACGACGGCGCCACCGGCTTCCACGTCTACGGCAACATCTTCGCCGGCCCCCGCACCGGCGTGTGGATCGCCTCCGGCCCCGATCATGTGATCGAGAACAACATCTTCGTGAAGGACGAAGGTCCGGTCTTCGGTCTCGACGACCGCGGCGCGGGCCGCGGCTACGCCACCAACAAGCACCTGCTCGGCCGGCGCGACGCGATGAAGATGGATACCCCGCCCTGGTCGGAAAAATTCCCCGGCCTCGCCGCGCGCCTCGCCGATCGTCCCGAGCTTCCGCTCCGCACCCGCTTCGAGCGCAACCTCGTCGTCATCCCCAAGGGCGAGCCGATCCAGAACAAGGTCTCCCGCGCCAACCGCGAAAACCCCGAGATCCTGATCGTCGCCGACAATTGGGTGACGCCCGCCGATCCCGGCTTTGTCAACGCCGCCGCCGGCGACTTCGGCCTACGCCCCGATTCCGAGTCCTTTAAGCGCATACCGGGGTTTCGGCCCATCCCCTTCGAAAAGATCGGCCTCCAGGTCGATGAATACCGCCCGGTCGTAACTCCGCGCCCCGCCTTTAAGGGCACGCCGCCTCCGCCCGCCGCCCAGCCCGATCAGGACCGCAACTTCGGCACCTGATTCCCCCACAAAACCGGCAACGCAGAGTCGCATCGGCGCGGCGCTTCTTCTCTGCCTCCGCTCTTCGCGCTTCCGCGTTAAATTCTCTCTCCCCATGCCTCCCCGCCCCCTCCTTCTCCGTTCTTTTTCCCTGCTTGTGCCTCTTGTGGCCATCTCCTCGGCCCTCCGCGCCGAGCTCGCGCTCCACCCGCTCTTCAGCGATGGCGCCGTGCTCCAGCGTGGTCAGCCCGTCCCGGTGTGGGGCACCGCCAAGCCCGGCGCCAGGGTCGAGGTCGCTTTTGCCGGCCAGGTCGTCACCACCAACGCCGAGGCGTCCGGCAACTGGCGCGCCACCCTCGCGCCGCTCGCCGCCTCCGGCGAATCCCGCGAGCTGCTAGCTCGCGGCGACGGCGCCACGCTCACCGTTCGCGACGTAGTGGTGGGCGATGTATGGCTCGCCTCCGGCCAGTCCAACATGGATTCGCCCATGAGCTCCGGCTCCGCCGCCCAGGCCCTCGCCGACGCCGCCGATCCGCTTCTTCGTTTCTACAAGGTCCAAAAGGCGGTCGCGGCCGAGCCGCAGTCCGCGCCCAAGGGGAAATGGACCGCCTCCTCGCCTTCCGCTACGCGCGAACTCACCGCCGTCGGCTACTTTTTCGCCCGCGAGATCCGCAAGTCGCAGAACGTCCCGGTCGCCATTCTCCATAGCGCCTGGGGCGGCACTCCGATCAAGACCTGGACGCCCATCGTCTCCTACGAGGCTGCGCCGCCCGTCCAGCCCTTGCTCGCCGAGTGGAAGACCGCCTACGCGAGGCACGTCGCCAACCGCGACAAGCCCGAGCTGCTTCAGGCCTATTACGCCGAGCGCAAGGAGTGGGAGGAAAAGGTCGACAAGCCTTTCCGGGCCGCCCGCGACGCGCATCCCGCCGCCGTCGCCGCCGCCAAGGCCGCCGGCCAACCCGCGCCGCCTGCGCCCGTTCCCGCCCGGCCCAAGCCCGAGTCGCCCGATCCCACCGCCATGCCCGCGCCCGGCACCAGCGACCGGCCGGCCGCGCCCTCCATCGTCTACAACGCCATGATCGCCCCGCTCGCGCCCTACGCGATCAGGGGCGCCCTTTGGTATCAGGGCGAGGCCGACTCCTCCCGCGGCCTCGGCTATCGCGATCTGCTCCCGCGTCTGATCAACGGCTGGCGCGCCTCGTGGAGCCAGGGCGACTTCCCTTTCCTGATCGTCCAGCTCCCCGGTCACGGCAAGGACTCCGAGCCCGTCGCCGCGCAAAACACCAACATCGCCTGGCTCCGCGAGGCGCAGGATCTCGCCGCGCGCAACGTGCCCGCCGCGGGCCTCGTCGTAACGGTCGACATCGGCGACGCCGCCGACGTGCACCCGGACAACAAGGTCCACACCGGCTCGCGCGTCGCCCTCCTCGCCCGCGAGACCGTCTATCGCGAGCCCGGCGTGGTCGGCGTCGGCCCGCGCTACGCCTCCCACGAGGTCGCCGGCGCCACGGTCCGTATGCGTTTCACGAATACAGGATCGGGCCTGACCCCCGCCGCCGCGCCGTGGACCGCCAAGGGCGGCGCGGTTTTCCCGGCCGACAGGTTGGTCGGCTTCTTCGTCGCCGGCGCCGACCGCAAGTGGGTCGCGGCCGAGGCGAAGATCGAGGGCGACACCGTCGTCGTCTCCGCTCCCGCGGTGTCCGCTCCGGTCGCCGTCCGCTACGCGTGGGCCTCCACCCCGACGGCCAATCTTTACAACAAGGAGGGCCTGCCCGCCGCGCCTTTCCGGACCGACGACTGGGCCCGCTGAGCCCGCGCCTTTCGCCCACCAGTCCCATGGCCGCCGCTTTCCGCCTTTTGACGCGTCTTCGCGGCGTGATCGCGTCGGCGTGGCTCGGTTTCGCCGTCCTGCTCGCCACGCTCATTCCCGCGGTCGGGGCGCCGCCCTTCGATCTGCTGCCGCTCAATACCGCCAGCCCGAACCATGCGCGGGTTTTCAACAACGTGCTCGTGGGCAACTCCACCCCGCAGACCGACACGTTTCGCGCCGGCGAGGAAATCCTCTCCGCCGTCTACGCCTACCTCGCGCCGACCAGCCCGGTCTACAACCAGGTCGCTTACCGTGAGCGCCTGTTCGTCCTGCTCGACCATCGCCTCGGCCTGTGGGCCTCCGGCCAGTCCTTCGAGGACATCGGCTTTGCGTGGCAGGCCTGCTACGCCTACATGCTGCTGAAGCACCACCGGCCCGGCGAAATCTCCGCCTCGCGCCGGACCCTCTACGAGAGCGCCATCGCGGCCAACAACGCCGACGTGCTCTCGTCCAGCCCGCTCATCTACGAGCAGGGCCTGGTCGCCCAGCTCTGGCTCAACGGCGACATCCGCCTCGCCATGGGCGTCTACTTCGGAGCTACCGCCCTGGGCGACGCCGTCTCCGCCGAGAAGGCCCGCGCCGCCATCGACGGCGTTATGGCCCGCTCCGTCCTCGCCGACGGGGGCGCGCGCTATGTCGGCTTCTGGGGCGAGGTCGCCACCTACCACGAGGAAAACATCCGCTGCTTCATCTGGTGGTGGCGCGTCACCGGTTCGCCCTCGATCAAGGCCGCCCTCGACTCCACCTTGCGCTACAGCGTCATCTCCAACGAGCCCGCCGGCTACGTCGAGCAGTCGTCCAACATCCCCTACAAGCACATGTATAACGGCCTGCGCAATCTGCGGGCCTCGCTCTGGAAAGCCTACCTCTACAACGACGGCTACAACTACTTCTACGGCGCCGCGATGGAGACCTCCACCTCCACCGATCTGCTCAACGCCATCCTCTACCAGCCCAACCGCGTGACCCGCGTGCCGCCGTCGAACGTGGGCGTGTTTTGGGACGCCAACCTCCGCGGCCCGCGCGGCCGCTTCCAGGGCAACTGGGGCTGGATCCTCCACGGCCGCGATGTCCAGCGTGGTGGTCCCGAGAACGCCGAACTCATCGCCGCCCAAGGCTACGCCGGCCGCCACTGCGGCAAGAACACCTTCGCCGGCGCTTTCACGCTCGGCCCCGTCGCCAACAACACCCCGCTCAAGGGCGCCCTCGACACCGTGCTGGTCGAGTTCAAGGCCAGCGTCGGCGAGGAAACCGACTTCATGCGCGGCGCGCGCTATCGCTACCTCGCGCAGGACGAGCAGACGTCCACCATCACCCGCCGGGGCTTCGGCACGCTCGCCACCCGCTACCGCATCTCTTCGCGCACCAGCTCCAACGCCACCCCGAACTGGAACTCGTCCGCCACCCGCTGGCTGGGCAATCAGCTTTGGGTCGGCACCGGCGAGCGTTTGATCGGCCTCGTGCAGATCGGGAACGACGCCGCCGACATCGTCTACGGTCTCGACGCCCGACTCGTCTTCACCGGCGGCCGGCGCGGAATCATGGGCTCCCTCCTTCCTCTCACCCAGCCCGACGCCACCAGCTTCGCTTTCGGCGACCTGCGCGCCCGAGTCCACTTCACCAGCTTCGCCGGCGCCATCACCCAGCAGCGCATCGCCATCTCCGATCCCAACAGCACCGACGACTTTTCCGCCCTCGTCCGAATTCACGACGCCCAAAGCGGCTCCGACGCCGCGGTCTCCTTTCCCTCCGGCACCCGCCGCTCCCTGCTCCTCGACGTCGTGCGTTCGGGCACCTCCTACGCCACCTCGGTCGTCAACGTCCTGCCCGACAACGCCAGCCTCGCCGTCTTCCAATTCGCCGAGGGCGCGCGCCGCATCCGCGTCGTCCACAATCTCACCGCCTCCGAACGCCCTTATTCCGGAAACTTCGTCGTGGGCTCCTCCTTCACCCGCGCCAGTCTGCATCGCAGTTGGAGCCAGGTTGTCACGCCGCTGTCCGTCGTTTCCGGCACCGTGACCGTCGCGGAAACCCTGCCGCCCAACGGCCACATGGTCGCCGTCGTGGGCGCGCTCGACGAGGACCACCAGGCTTCGTTCCTCACCGGCGACGAGGTCTACGGCGCGGCCGGTTCGTTGCACAAGCTGGCCGAGTATTCCCTCGGCGCCTCCGCCACGTCGCCCGGCGAACCCGCGTCGCCCGTCGTATCGCTCGTGGCCGGCGCGCCCGCCATCACTTTCGACCGGCTCCGCGCCGACGTCGATTACGTGGTGGAACGCAGTCCTGACCTTGTGAACTGGACCACGCTCGCCCTCAACCCCGGCGCCGTCGGCCAGACCGTCACCGTGCCCGACGATCCGTCCGCCTCCGGCCAGCCCCGCCGCTTCCTGCGCGTGCGACTCGCCGTTCGCCCGCCCTGATTCTTCATGTCCGCCGCCGTCCGTTTCCATAGGTTTTGCCTCACTGTCGCCACGCTCGGCCTGATCGCGCCTCTCGCCGCCCAGGTCGTCTCGATCTCCGCGCCCGATTCGGACGCCGCCGAGGCCGGATCGTATGCGGGGCTTTTCCGCGTGGAACGCGCCGGCGACCTCTCTTCGCCGCTCGTCGTCAATCTCGCCTGGAGCGGCACCGCCACTCCGGGGGCCGACTACGAGCCGGAGCCGCTCAGCGTGACCGTGCCCGCCGGGGCCGCGTTTGTTGAGCTTTCGATCGATCCTATCAACGACGCCGTCGCCGAGGCCAACGCCGCCGAGACCGTCGTCGCCACCGTCCAGCCCGGTCCCGGCTACTCCGTCGGTGCGCCGGCGTCCGCCACCGTCACCATCGCCGAGGACGAAACCCTCGCCCTCACCGCCCCGCTCTTGTATTCGGTTGTTCCCGACAGCGCCACGTCCGTCGTCCTGCGCTGGGTCGACCTCTTCGAGACCGAGACGAAGTTCCGCGTCCAGTTCCGCCTCGCCGGGGCCACCGCCTGGACCACGCGCGACAACATCGCGCCCAACACCACCAGTTTCACCGTCACCGGCCTCGTCACCGGCCAGCCCTATGAGTTTCGCGTCGACGCCTACCAGGGTGCGACCGCCTCCAAGACAATCAACCCCGTCATCGCCGTGCCGCTCCCGCCCGACCCCGCGGCCCCGGCCTACGCCACCTTTGAGCAATGGCGCGGCGCTCGCGGCCTGGGCGGTGCGTCGCGTCCGACCGCGGGCGGCTTCGCCGACGACCCCGATGCCGACGGCCGGCCCAACTTTATCGAATACGCCCTAGGGGGCGATCCACTCGCGCCGGATCAGGCCGGCCTCCAAATCGCCTCCGCGCCCGGCGGCCTTCAGCTCGCTTGGCCGCACGTGCCTGGTCTGCTTGATGTGACGGTCGGGCTGCGCGAGTCGACCGATCTCGCCGCTTGGAGCGATTCCCCCCTCGCCGTCGCGACCTCCGCCGCGACACGCGGCGCGACGGACATGCGCTCCGGCCCCCGACGTTTTTATCGTCTCCAGGCCGTGCCTTCCGGCCCCGTCTCGCCCGCCGCCCTCATCACCTGCTGGGGCGACAGTCTCACCGGCAATCCCGGCACCTACGCGGCAAAACTTCCCGCCCTTCTGCCCGGCCGTTCGACCCAGAACTGCGGCATCGGCGGCGACACCTCGATCCAGATCGCCGATCGCTCGCGCGGTCTTCAGCTCACGTCGCCGTATCCCGCCTTCGCCGCCTCCACGCCCGCGGGCTCGACGGTGCGTGTCGTGGCTTCTCGCACGACCCACGCCCGCATCATGAACCCTTCGCTGCGCGGCAGCTGGGCCAGCTGGTCCGCCACCATCGCCAACGTCTCGCGCGTCGAATTTTTCAATCGCGGGGTGAAAATCGGCGAAGCCTCCGCGCCGCTCGCCGCCACCGTCACGTCCAACCGTGCGGTCAACGCGTCCCGCATCCTCGCCGCCGGCCATCCTTTCTCCTCGGGCGATGTGGTCCATTTCCCCTCCGGCCCGCTTCCATCGCCCCTGGTCGTGGGAAAACCCTACTACGTGCGCGACGCCGACGCCGGCGGCTTCCGCTTGGTGGAGGGAGACGTCTCCGCCGTCGTCACGGCCAGCTCCACCGCGCCCAGCGCGCGCTTCGTCTCCGCGTCGCATCCTTACGCCAACGGCGACGCGGTCTGGTTTCGCCGCGGCGCGGCTCCTCCGGGATACTTCTCGGATCGCTTTTATTTCGTGCGCGACGCCGACGCGGGCGGCTTCGCCCTCGCCGACACCGCCGGTGGCCCCGCCATTTCCATGATCTATAATTTCACCGGCGCGGTCATGGGAAAACCCGGGCTCACGCCGGTGTCGCTCACGGCCGACTTCGCCGCGCCGACCGCCATTCGCGGGCCCTTTGTGCTCGATTGGACGCATACCGGCGGAGCCACCTCGCTCTCCCTTCGCACTCACACCGATCGCGACGCGAATACGTTTATCTTCTGGATGGGCCGCAACAACAACGCCCGCCCCCACGAGGTCTACGCCGACCTGCTCGCCGCCATCGGCCAGATCAAGGCGCTCGACGCTCGCTTCCTCATCGTCTCGGTCACCAACGGCGGCGGCGAATCCCTCGGCAACCCCTACTACTACGGCACCGTCAACCTGAACCACCTCCTGCGCCAGGAGTTCCCGGACCACTTCGTGGACATTCGCACCGCCACCCTCCGCGCCGCCTCCGCCGACGCCAACGACCAAGCCGACCGCGCCGCCGACATCCCGCCCCGCAGCCTCCGCTCCGACAACGTCCACTTCAACGACGCCGGCCAGCAGCTCATCGCCGAACGCCTCGCCGCCGAGCTCACCCTTCGCGGCTGGTAACATCTCCCGTCCAAACACCCCGCCATGCCCTCCACCATCCGCAACCCCGTCCTCCCCGGCTTCCACCCCGACCC
>JAIXVY010000059.1 GCA_027482505.1 Opitutaceae bacterium
CCAGCGGTTTATCCATTCACCGCGCACCGCTCGGAATCACTCAGGTGACCCACTCCAACTCACGCCCGCCCCTCGTCCGTGACAGTATGGCACGGGAAAACACCGATGCGGTGGAAAAATAATCGGTAAATTCCCCGCCTATTTTTGCCGGAACCATTTGCCCTATCGCGAATCAGACCGATTAGTCGCATCCATCAGGCCATCCGGCACGAATTGTTCAGGTAGTCTTTTAATCCTTAAACACCCTCGACCATGTCCGCCATAGCCTCCTCCGACCGCGCCGAACGCGAAGTCGCCCCCTCTCTTGAAGCGGCTCCGGATTCCGCGCCCTCCTTCCTTGAACCCATTCGCGCGGCCGCGGCCCCGACTGAAAACCCCGAGCGCAACAACCTGCAGCTCTACCTTCAGGAGATCGGCAAGACTCCCCTTCTCACCATCGATGAAGAGGTGAAGCTGGCGAAGCGCATCATGAAGGGCGACAAGGCCGCCCGCGATCACATGATCCAGGCCAACCTGCGCCTCGTGGTGAAAATCGCGATGGATTACAAGGACTTCGGCCTGCCCCTTCTCGATCTCATCAGCGAAGGCAACATCGGCCTCATCAAGGCCGTGGAACGCTTCGACCCGACCAAGGGCGGCAAGCTCTCCACCTACGCCGCCTGGTGGATCAAGCAGTCCATCAAGCGCGCGCTGGCCAACCAGTCCAAGACCATCCGCCTCCCCGTTCATCTCGTCGACAAGATCTCCAAGATGCGCAAGACGGCCATGGCTCTCACCGAAGAGCTGGGCCGCGAGCCCACCGACGAGGAAATCGCGATCGAGCTTCAGATCCCGACCAGCAAGGTCGCTCATTTGAAGTCCGTCAGCGTCCGGCCCGCCTCGCTCGACGCCCCCATCGGAGAAGACGGCGACTCCACCACCTTCGGAGAGATCGTGGGCGACGAAAACGCCGCCACTCCTTTCGAGCAACTGCGCGAGAACAACCAGAACAACGCCCTGCGCGCGCTGGTGGACTCGCTCGATCCCCGCGAAGCCGAGATTATCCGCTACCGCTTCGGCCTCGACGGACGCGACGAGCTAACGCTCGAGGAAGTAGGCGCCAAATTCCGCGTGACCCGCGAGCGCGTGCGTCAGCTCCAAAATCTCGCCTTGTCCAAGATGCGCAAGGCTCTCTCCAAGCAAGAGGAGCAGCGCACCGCCGAGGACATCGAGCTGGAGGAAAAACAGCGCGCCCGCGAAGAGGTCATCCGCGAATTCATAGCGGCCCGCTCGCCGGCCTCTGCGGAACCGGCCGTAAAAGCTCGCCCCGCCTTGGTTTCCCGCGCCCAGCAAACCAGTCCGATCGTCGACCGCGTCGCCATGGACGCCTCGGCCAAGCCCGAGCGCAAGGCCGCCAGACCGGCCAAACCGGCCGCGTCCCTGGCCTCGCCCTTCGCCCCGAAAGTCGCCGGCAAGCTAGGCGCCAAGCTCTACGGCAACCTGCGCTAGCCCGGCCCTAAGCTCTTTCTCCTGTTGTTGGTCGAGCGCCGCCGTTCTCGCGAACGGCGGCGTTTTTGTTTCGCGCCGGGGCGGATTGGCGCACCCCGGCCATTCCCGCCGGCCGGCCAAGCCGACGCGAGGACGCTACCGGGCGCGGCCGAAAACCGACCAGGCCCAGACCGCGGGCGCGGCGCCGGCCTTGTCGCCGTCGAACACGATCCGAAGGTGCCGGGCGCGGACGGGGCGTTCGATCACGAAGGGCGAGCCCGCCGGGCGGGAGGCGGGTTGGGCGGCAAGCAGCTCCCATGATACGCCGTCAAGCGAGCCCTCGACGCCAAAGCCGTAGTGCTTCCACGGATACTCAAGGCGAAGCTCCTGCCGCTCGATCCGGCGCTCGGCGCCGAGATCGAGCCGCAACCAGGCGGCGGAGTCGGACTCCGCCGCGGCCCAGCGCGTGGCGTAGTTGTCGTCGAGCACGCGCGAGGCTTCGAAACCATCGCCCTGCCGGCTGGAGGCAGAGGCCGCGGCGCCCGCCTCGGGCGCGGCAAGGTCGACCAGACCCTCGTGGCGCCGACGCAGGCCGCCCAGCCAGCCCGGGCCCTCGTGGGTGGGGACGACTTTCTCGATAAAGTTATCCGCGGTGTAGCTGAGTTCGTCGATGCAAAGCTGGCGCCCGAGCACGCCGGCCTCCCAGGGAATGGCATGGCGATGGTAGGCGATGTAGTCGCGCCCGTCCCGGGTGAAAATGGCGTGGTGGCCGGGAGCGATGATGTTGCGCGCACGGTCGGTGACGAGGATCGGGCTCTGCGCGGGCTCGGTGAAAGGACCGAAGGGATTGTCCGCGACCGCATAATGGACCTGATAGGAGTCTTGGTCGGTGCGGCCGTCGGAGTAGGTCAGAAAATAGCGTCCGCCACGCTTCCACATGAAGGGCGCTTCAAAATAGCGCGGCGGGGTGACGTCTCGCACCTCGCCCACGAGGGAGGCCAGGTCCGGGCCCAGTCGCGCCGCCCAGCAGCGGCCGTTTTTCCATTCCCAGCCCGAGCCCCAGTAAAGATAGGCCGCGCCGTCGTCGTCGACGAACACCTCGGCATCGATCATGTGGAAGCCGGGGCGAAAATTGCCGGGGATAAGCGGCCGGTCGCCGAGCGGATTGCGCCAAGGACCCAGCGGGTGCTCGGCCACGCCGGTCCAAATCTCGCTGCCCACGGAGACGAAAAGGTGGAAACGCCCGTCCGCGGCGCGCACCACCGAGGGAGCCCAGACCTTGGAACTGGCAGAGGTGGGGCTCGTGCACGCGGCCTTGGTGGGCCAGTTCAGCGGACGATGAGTCCAGTTGGCGAAATCCGTCGATTCCCAGCAACCCAGCGTATCCCCGCCCCAAGGATCGAGAGTCGCGTAAAGGTAGTAGCGACCGTCGTGCTCCAAGACCGAGGGATCGGCGAAGTAACCCGGAGTGATCGGATTGCCGGAACCCGGGGCATGCCCGGAAACCGGCTCCGCGGTCGCGGGCACAGGGATGAGGGCGAAAGAGGCGGAGACGACGGACATAAGAAAACAGAGACGGAAAAACATAGGAGGGGGAACCCGAGTCTATCGAACCAACCAGTAGCGGGCTTCACCGACAACGACATTGGCCGCAGGCGGGACTCAGGGATAAAAATTCGGTAGTTCCCTTCATGCGGCAACAAGCGCGCTTAAACGCCACGGCGCGGCATGCTGGAGCCGTCCACCCATCGCCCCTCGACTAAAATGCGCCGTTGATAACGGGGAATGCCACGCTCGTTTTCCAAGATAAGGCTAGCCAGCGTGCTCACCGCCACGCGGCCGATTTCATGCGAGTTTTGGTCGGCGCCGGCGTCGAAGTTTCCATCGAGCACGCTCGTGGTCGCGACGGCGAGATCCTGAGGTATTCGCACGCCGAGTCCGACGGCTAGAGAGCGCACCTGCGGGTAGGGCGTGACGATGGCGTCGGGCTTCTGCGCCTGCAGCCAGGCGAGCATCTCCTGTTGATGCAACCGGGGGTTGCCGCCAAGCATAAGCACCTCCAAGCGCCGCCCGCGCGGAGCCTGTTCCTCCTGCGCATTCAGATAGCCCTCCCGAAAATGTCCGCGCGTGTTTTTCTCGAAGGCGCTGTCAGTCACGTAGCCTATGCGCAGATAGCCGAGCTCCACCGCTCGCTCATAGGCCAGGCGACAGCAGTGGCTCTGATCGCTTGTCACGGTGTGCACCGGCAAGCTGGACACGGAGGCTCCGAAACGAATGAGGGAAAACCGCCCCCAATCAAAATCCGGCATGTTTAAATCGCTCCGATGAGGAGGAATCAGCAGTCCTCGCACGCCCCTGGTCTCCAGGATGGTTTGAAGCCGCCGGCCGGACTTTCCATGCGACCAGCGAAACTCCTCCACGTTGTAGCCCAGTCGCTCCGCCGCCTCCTTCGCTCCGTGCCAGTATTGGTCGAATTCCTTGTAACCGCGCAGCTCCTCCGGACGATCCCACAGGTTCAGCCAGCCAAGACAGGCGCGAATACCCGCCGCCCGCTTACCCTGACGATAGGCGACCAGCGAGGATAACATCGGGTCGGGCCGGTAACCGAGCTTCTCCGCCATCGCCTTTACCTCGGCCCGGCGCGCGATGGAAACACGCGGTGAATCCCGCAAAGCTAACGATACGGCGACATGCGACATGTTCAGGGCTCGGGCGATGTCGCGCAGCGAGGGACGAAAGGCCGAATCGGGGTCGGTTGCCATAAACGAGACTGTTGAAAAGCGAAATGGTTACCAGTGGAAACACCAAACGCGTTCTGCCGGATCAAACAACCGGCATTGTGGTTTCCAGATTCGTGAGTCTCCGCAGTCCAACCCTACCCCACGTTGCCTTTGCATTGTCGCCAGGGGCCTTTTCCGAGGTTTTCAGCCCGGAGTCGGTGGATCGCGTGCGCCGCCAGGCGCGACTAGGTCGCTCCTTGGTTCCGGGAGCGACATGGAAACGCCACGTCCGCGGTCTGCGCGAGGTGGAGGTGTTGTTTTCAGGCTGGGGCGCGCCGGTCATGGATGAGGAGTTCCTGGAACGTGCGCCGCGGCTCAAAGCGGTTTTCTACGCCGCGGGCTCCGTGCGCTATTTCACCACGCCAGAACTCTGGCGGCGCGGCGTGAGAGTCTCGTCCGCCCATGCCATAAACGCCATCCCCGTTGCGGAATACGCGCTCGGCGCCGTGCTGCTGGGCCTGAAACATTTCTGGCACTATAACCGCCTTGTCCGGACGCAGCGCGGTTTTCCCGTGGAGCGTCCGGTCGTGGGCGCCTACGGCGGAAAAATCGGTCTGCTCGGCTACGGCACGGTGGCGCGCGAACTTCGCGCCCGCCTCCGCGCGTTTCAGGTCGAGGTATTGGCCCACGATCCGCTGCTCGCCCAGGCCGAGGCCGCCCATGAAGGTGTTCGTCTCGTCTCGCTCGAGGAACTCTTTGCCACCTCCGACGTCGTCTCCATCCACGCCAAGCTGAATCCAGATAGCTACGGCCTCGTCACCGCACCGATGCTTCGCCGCCTGCGTCATGCCGCCACCTTGATCAACACCGCCTGCGGCGAACTGATCAACGAGAACGATCTGGTCGCCGTGCTCTCCGAACGCCCCGACCTTCAAGCCGTGCTCGACGTCGCCTCTCCCGAGCCTCCCGTGCGCAACTCCCCTCTCTACGAACTCCCCAACGTTGCCCTTACGCCCCACATAGCCGGCTCCCTGGGCCGCGAATGCCTTCGCCTCGGCGAAGCGATGGTCGATGAGTTCGAACGCTATGTCGCAGGACGGCCGCTGCGCTGGGAAATCAAAACCCAGTAGGCCAGAGTCGGAGCAATGCGCATCGCGCCCATTAGGGCACTCCAGACACCGTTTCGAACGCTCGCCTCGCGGGAGCGCGCACGGGTGAGCAGGAAAAAACACCCCGAACATTCCTGCGAGGTGGATCACGATACTGGAAGAACTCTTTGCCAACGGTTTACGAACCAGTCTCAACTCGGGACGCGAAGCCCCGCAGCATCCGCGATTCAGGCTCGGCGGGCGTCGGCTACCTTTTATCACTTGCGCCGACTCCAGCAGCTAATCGCTCCCCCCTTCGTCGGCTGCGTCTCGGCTTTAAAAAGTCCAAGAGCGCCGCGGTGCACACGTTTGAAGGCACGGATCCAACAACGATAATAACCGCCGCCGCACCGTCGCCGTCCTTCGACTGTTACCAGATAAACCAAGCGGGCTTTTTACCCTGTTCCAACAATGCGGCAGTCTTGCCGCCGACTCAATTGAACCGAGCCGGTCCATGGCCACCCTTTCTTCCGCCGCTTTCCCCTCTTTGCTACCCCTCGCTGTCCCCGCGGCGCAGCCGCGCCCGCGCGCAGCCTTCGCCTTGGACCCGGCGGCGGTCGATATCGTTTACTCGGCCCAGGATCGTGACGCCATGGCGGAGCTGGTAGAACTGACCGCAGGAGTCGTCATCACGCCGGAAAACTGGCGTGGACACCGCGCTCTTCTCGCCGAAATCGAGTTGCTGTTCTCAGGCTGGAAATCGCCGGTTTACGACGCCGAGTTCCTGGCCGCCGCGCCGAAACTGCGCGCCATCTTCTACGCCGCGGGTTCGGTGCGCTACTGCACTCCCGACGCCTTCTGGGATCGCGGCATCATCATCTCCAGCGCCTACGCCGCGAACGCCGTGCCCGTCGCTGAATACACCGTCGCCGTATCCATTCTCGCGCTGAAGCAGTTTTGGCGTCGGGCCGCTCTCGCCCGCCGGGGCGAAGGCTGGGGCGACCACACCCGCCCGATTCCAGGCGCTTTTCGCGCGACCATCGGCCTCGTCTCGTTCGGCATGATAGCACGCACGGTGGCCGAGATGCTCGCGGCCTATGACGTTACCGTGCTGGCCTATTGCCCCTATCTCACCGACCGGGAGGCCGTGCTGCACGGCGTCGAGCGCGTCTCCCTGCCCGAACTCTTTCGCCGCTGCGACGTCGTATCGGTGCATACTCCGGCTCTTCCCGAAACCCTCGGCCTGGTTAATGGCGAGCTGGTTCGCTCCATGCGGCCGGACGCCACCCTGCTCAACACCGCGCGCGGACCTATCCTCGAGCAGCCTTCCGTCGTTGAGGCGCTGCGCTCCCGCCCCGATCTTACCGCCATACTGGACGTCACCGATCCAGAGCCGCCAAGCCCCGAGGACGCGCTTTTCAAGCTGCCCAACGTCGTCGTCACGCCGCATATCGCTGGCTCTCACGGCCGCGAGTGCCAGCGCCTCGGCAGCTACATGGTAGACGAGCTCCGACGCTACTTATACGGCGCGCCGATGCGCTGGCAGATCACTCGTGAAATGGCGCAAAAAATGGCCTGACCAGAGCAGCCCCATGGCCGGCGTTTCGGCGGCGAGCCGGTCGGCCCAATGCCCCCTTTCTCGGGCACCCAATGGTCGCCTCGCCCCGAGCCGCCATATATCCCTTTCTCCATGCCCCCGCGTCTCCACCGAATCCTTGTTTTCGTGCTCGGCTTAATCGCGACCGCCTCCGGTCTGTCCGCGTCCGCCATCGAGGTGGAATCCCTGCAAGATCTCGCGCGTGAAGCCGCCGAAAGCGGTCGGGAAATACGGTTGAAACCCGGCGTGTATCGCATGGCCGACTACCTCACGGAGCCCGTGCTGGCCGCAATCCGCGCCGGAGTAGACCGCACGCAAAAACGCCCTCCCGTGCCCATGCTTGTCCTGCGCGGCGACAACAACCGCATCTTCGCCGACGGCGCGGTGATCGAGATCGACAACTCGCTCTACAAAAAACTTCCCGGCGGCGGCTACATCCGCTGCATCATCGTCGCCGGCTCCGACAACACCCTCGCGGGACTCGCGATCCGCCACGCCGGCCCGGACGAGGGGAGCGGAGGCAACACCCTCTCCCTCGCGGGCGATCGCACGACGCTTGAGGACGTAACCATCCACGTGTATGGCTCAAACCCCTACGGCTACGGCGATCTGCTCGGCAAGGGCGGCCCCAACCTCACCTCGATCAAAAAGCAGAGCGGCGTCCAGGTTCTGGGCTCCGGCTCGACGCTCCGCCGCTGCCGCGTCTACAGCCGCGCCTTCGGGCACTGCTTCTATATCCAGCAGGGCGCGGACATCACCCTCGAGGACTGCTACGCGGAGGGCTTCATGCGTTCCACCGCAGAAATGCTGCGCGACCGATCCGGCCCCGCCTTCGACCTCGGCTTTCGTTCCGTCTATCCGAATCGCGACGGCCTGCACCTCATCACCGCCGGCTATGTGAAGAGCCTTTCCGAGGACGGATTCCGCACCTACGGAAACGCCGGCCGAGTCACGCTGCGCAATTGCACCGCGATCAACGCCCGCGCCGGCTTCGAAATTGGCGCGCCCGACGACGCCCCGCAAAAAACCGTTCTCGAAAACTGCGTTTCGCGGGGCTGCGAGCGCGGCTTTCTCATCGGTTCGCAAACGATCGTGCGCCGCTCGCGCGGCGACATCGCCCACGGTCCCCTGCTCTACCTGCGCGGCGGACGCGATTCCGACGTGGAACTCGAACTCATAGGCGAGGGTCCGCTCTCCATGGTTCACGCCATCGCCACGATTGCGGGCGAAAACCATCGTGTCCGCCTCTCCGCTGCGGCAGGCGAACGCGCAGTGCCGGCGTTGCCTATTCTGTTCGGCTTCGGCATGCCCGAGCATGCCGAAATGGCGTCGCCCATCCGCCCCGCGCCGACCCGCGGAGTCACGCTTGTGAACGAACTCGCCCTCGCGTGCGTGATCCGCGCCGACGGCCTTGCCGACTGCACTCTGGAGAACTCGGGACGCGAGCTGCCAGAGGGACGCCTTCGCGCCAGCCCCGGCTCTTGGAGACTCCCCGCCAACGGCGTCGCGAACGGTCCCGCACGGTAAACGCGCCCCGCACGGGACGCATCGCCATGAAACGAGTTCTCCGCTTTCTTCTGATTGGCGCAACCAGCCTTGTCGCGCTCCGCGGAGCGGACTGGCAATGGGCCGCGCCCGTGCCGCCGCCCGCCCAGACCGCGGCCAGCGACGAAAAGTCCCTCGCCTTCCTCTGGATTCCGCCCGACTGCAACCGGGTCCGCGGCCTTGTTTTCGGCCACCATAACATGGAGGAACAGGCGCTGCTTGAGCATCCGACGCTTCGTCGAACCCTCGCCGAGCTCGGCTTCGCCGCCGTGTGGGTGGCACCGACCTTTGATCGCAATTTCCGCTACGACCAAGGAGCCGGCGAACGCTTCGAGGCCATGCTCGCCGACCTCGCCGCACGCTCCGGCTACGCAGAGCTCGTCGCCGCGCCGATCGTCCCCGTGGGCCACTCCGCCGCCGCGTCCATGCCTTGGTATATGGCCGCCTGGAAACCCGGACGCGTCCTCGCAGGCATATCTTTCAGCGGCCAATGGCCCTACGTGCCCGACGAAAAGGAGGCGCCCCATGTCGCCGGCGTGGACATTGATTCCGTCCCTGGGCTGGTCACCCTCGGCGAATACGAATGGGCCGACACCCGCGTGCGCGACGGCCTGAAGATGCGCGCCGCGCACCCCGACATGCCGCTAAGCGGCCTGGGCATCCCCGCGGACGGGCATTTCCTGATGACCGACGAGAAAATCGAGTTCATCTCGCTTTATCTGAAAAAGGCGGCCGCCGCGCGTCTTCCTGCGCCAAACGCCGCGCCAGGCGCAGACGCGCTGCGTGCGATTGATACCGCCCAAACCGGCTGGCTGGCGGACCGTTACCGCCTCGGCAAAGACCCGGTGGCACCCGCCGCCCCGGTCGGCCAATACCGAGGCCCGGCCGCCGAGGCCTTCTGGTGGTTCGACGAGGAACTCGCGAAGGCCGCGGAAGCGCTACAACGCAAACACCGCGGCAAACCTGCGCTCCTCGGCTACGTGCAGGACGGCGCCGTTATCCCGCAGAAAAACGGCACGCACCAGCAGGTCACCATTCCCTTTCGCACCGAGAACGACGGCGCCACCTTCCGGCTTTCCGCAACGTTTCTAGACCGCGTCCCCGAAGGCCGCCCGGAAAAATGGACCGGCCAAAAAGCGGGGGAACCGATCTCGCCTCCTCCGTCCGGAGGTCCCGCGGCTGATATCGTGCGTATCACCGGGCCGATCCGGCATGTCTCCGCCGACGTTTGGGAACTCGCCCTGGACCGCACCTCCATCCTGAACGACCGTCGCGGCAACGAGGCGTGGCTCGCCGCCGTCTGGCCTGGAGACGGCGTGTTCAAGCGCGCCATGCAACAGGCGAAGCTCTCCATCCCCGGCCGAAACAACCAGGGCTTCCGGCAGACGATCACCTTCGATCTACCGCCCACGCTTCGTCTCGACCAACGCCAGCTGAAGCTCTCCGGGAAAACCGACTCCGGATTGATCGTCCGCTACTTTGTCCGCGAAGGACCGGCCACGATTTTCAACGGAGATACGCTGCGCATCGGCGAAGTTCCCCCGCGCGCCAAATTCCCCGTTTCGGTAACGGTGGTCGCATGGCAGTTCGGCCGCGCTTGCGAACCCAGAGTCCAGACCGCCGAGCCGGTTGCTCGCACGCTGCTGATCACGCGCTGACCCGATCCCGTCATTCAAGCCCATGAACCGCCGCTCCGCGCTCCAGCGCCTCTTGTTTGCGTGCCTGTGCGCGCCGGCCCTCGCTTCGCCTCGTCGAGTGCCGCCACACAACCAGAACGACCACGGCGTTATCCTCATCTCAAGCCTGGACGAGCTTAGAATCCACGCGGCGCGCGACGACGTGAAGGTGAGGTTAAGGCCGGGCGTTTACACCTTGGACGAGGCGACGTCTCACCGCTTCATTCGCTTCACCGGGAAAAACAGCCGCTACGATCTGCGCGGCGCGACCATACGGGTCGACACGCGCCTCTTTCGCCGCTTCGGCGTGCCGACCGGCCCCGACGGCTTTTATTGCGTGCTCGATCTCGTTGGCGAGGGCGTCGTGCTCGAGGGAGCACGCATCGAGACTTTCGGCGACCTGCCCGGCATCCAAAGCAAAAACAAAATCGTGAACGTGGCCGCCCCTCGGGTCGAATTGCGCGACGTGGAAATCACCACGGCCGGCTCCGCGCCATGGGGACACGGCAGCCTTTTCGGCATCAGCGGGGCGTCCGTCCGCAAGATGAATGGCATTCGCGTCGGATGGCCCGCCGCGGACGCCAAGATCATCGGCTGTCGCGTGCACATGCGCGCCATGGGCCACGGGATCTTCGTGCAAGGCGCGACCGGCACCCTGATCGAGGACTGCCATGTCGACGGATTGCTCAGGTCCACCGACGATATTCTCCGCGAGACCTCCGGCCTCGCCTTTGAGCGCGGTTTTCTGACGCCCGGCCGCGATTACGTGGAAGGCGTGCGCGTGGGCGCGGACGGGCGCATCCTGCCTGGGGAGATGATTGCACTGAGCGAGGACGGCATCCGGCTCTACGACCGCGCCCAAGGCCACGAAACCGGGCCGGTCGTCATCCGCCGCTGCACCGTGCGGCAAATGCGACGCGGCATCTGCACCGGCCTCGGCCCCGGCGCAGATCTCGTGGTCGATTGCGAGGCCGTGGATTGCGTGGCGGCGGGCTTCAACGTCGGGTCCGGCGACAGGCTCGAAAATTGCCGGGCCAATGCCCGCTACGCCGAGGCGTTGTGTTGCCCCTACCGTTTTTCCCGCGGCGCGCGGGTGGACTTGGAGATTCTGGACAGTCGCGACGGACTCGGAAACACGAACCTCGCCGTCATCAACGGCCGCGATCATGTCGTGCGCCTGCGCGCCGCGATGCCCGATAGAGTTTCCGGCTCTTTCGTGATCGCGACCGGATCGCGTCGCGGCTACGCGTTTTACCAAAAGGACGTGGGCCCCGTGAGCGGGCTTCTACTCGATAACCAAACCCGCGCGACCGTTCTCGCCGGAGGCGTTGATTCCACGCCCTGACACGTCCCCTGCGCTTGTTTATGCCCAAACCCGTCGCCACCCGCGTGCCTCGGCGCGTGGGGTTATTGCCGCTATCCTCCATCCGCCTGCGCGAAGGTCCGCTCAAGGATCGCCAGGACGTCCACGCCCGGCATCTAGCCGCGATCGATGCGGATCGCCTGCTCGCCCCATATCGCATACAGGCCGGTCTTCCGCCGCAGGCGGAACGCTACGGCGGCTGGGAGTCTCGCGACATCTCAGGCCACTCGCTTGGACACTACCTTTCCGCGCTGAGCCACCTGCACGCGGCCACCGGCGCCGATTGGATTTTGCCGCGAATCATCCACATCGTGGACGAACTCGCCGCCTGCCAGGCCATAAACGCGGACGGCTACGTCCTTCCCGTGGAAAAAGCCGCCTTCGCCGCCATCGCCCGCGGCCAGCTGCTAGCCACGCCCTTCTCCCTCAACGGCGTCTGGGTGCCTTTCTACACCCTTCACAAAGTTCTCGCCGGCCTGCGTGACGCACACCGTCTGGCCGGCCTCGAGTCGGCTCTACGGGTGGCTCGCGGCCTGGGGGATTGGCTTGGGACCATCCTCGCCGCGCTTTCCCCCGCGCAAATCCAGGACATGCTCCGATGCGAGCACGGCGGGATGAACGAAGTTCTGGCGGACCTGGCGTCCGACACGGGGGAGCCGCGCTATCTCGAACTGGCCGCCCGTTGTTTCCATCACGAGGCGGTCCTATCCCCGTTGTTCCATGGCGAGGATCGGCTTGATGGCCTGCATGGCAACACGCAGATACCCAAGATCATCGGCCTGGCCCGCGAATACGAACTGACGGCCGATTCGGACTACCATCGAGCCGCGACCACCTTCTGGGATCGCGTCGTCAACCATCGCTCATACGCCACGGGCGGCCATGGCGAAAGCGAACATTTCTTCCCGCCCGAACAGTTCCCACGACGCCTCACGCCCAACACCTGCGAGACCTGCAACACCTACAACCTTCTCAAGCTGACCGGCCACCTCTTCGCCTGGGCGCCGGACGCGGCGCATCATGACTTCGTCGAGCGAGCCCTCATCAACCACCTCGCCGCCAACATCGGCCAAAAACCCGGCGAATTCGGCTACTTCCTCGGCCTCGGCTCGGTCGGCGTGAAGGTTTTCTCCACGCCCTTCGACTCCTGGTGGTGCTGCGTCGGCACCGGCCTGGAAAACCCCGCGCGCTACGCCGAGCATTTCGCCGCCGAATCCGGCGACGAGCTTTGGATCAACCACTACTTCGCCGCGTCCATCGACTGGCCCCGGAAAGGCGCGCGGCTCTCGCTGGACACCCGATTCCCGGAGGGCGAGCTCGTCCGGGTCTCGTTCTCGCTGGACGCCCCATCTGTATTCACATTATACCTACGCCATCCCGGTTGGTGCGCCGCCCCAGCCGTTTTCCTCGACGGAGAGTCCCTCCACGTCGCATCGCGCCCGCGCTCGTATTTTTCCCTCAGGCGCGAATGGCGCGACGGAGAGGTCCTGGAGCTGCGCCTGCCCATGGCGCTGCGCGCCGAGCCCCTGCCCTCTTCCGACGGAAAGCTCGTCGCCCTGCTTAACGGCCCCGTGCTTCTCGCCGCCATCGTGCCGGAGGAAAACGGCGCGGAAAGTCCGGCAAAGCTTCGCTGGGCCGAACATCTCTCCGCCCGCGGAAAAACCGACGCCTTTCCTCCGGTCCTCGTGGCCGATTCCATCGAGGCGGCGCTGGCCGGTCTTCGGCCCGCCGGAAGCGGCCCGCTCGAATTCGCCAGCCGCGACATTTTGCGCCCCGCAGACCTCCCGTTCGTTCCACTCTACCGGATCTACGAGGAGCAATACGCCGTATACTTCCCCTTGCTCAGCGCGGCAGAATGGAACCGCCGGGAATCCGACCTTCGCGCCGAGACGGAAATCGCTCGTCTGCGCGAGGCAGCCACCCTCGACTTCGTGGCGCCCGGCTATCAGCAACCCGAGGTGGATCATGCCCTTGAATTCCACGGATCCGACATCGAGGACTTTGGCGGGCGCAAAGGCCGCTCGGCACGAGATGGAGGCTGGTTTTCCTATTCGTTGCGCTGCGGCGGCGAACCCGTCTCTCTCGTCCTCACTTACTGGGGCGGCGTGTGGCACGAACGTGTTTTCGACCTCTTCATCGATGGAAGAGCGGTCGCCGAACAACGTCTTCTAACCAATCGACCCGGAGATTTTTTCGAGCGCGTCGTGCCCCTACCGGCCGAATCAACCCTGGGCCGCGAGCGCGTGACGATTCGCTTTGCCTCCCGTCCGGGTGACATCGCCGGCGCGCTCTTCGGCGTCAGAATCGTCCGCGCAGCAGCGTCCGCCGACTTCGGCACCGAGCCCGGCATCGTTTTCAAAGCGGTTTGACCGCCCAGAGCACCTCCGTGCGCGACATGTTACCAGATAAACCTCGCGGTTCCTTTCCGCAGGGTGAGAGATGGGCGATAGATGACGCACCCCCACCCGCCATGACCGCTTTTTCGGCTCCATCCCGTCGCGCCCCTCGCGCC
>JAIXVY010000356.1 GCA_027482505.1 Opitutaceae bacterium
CGAGCATGCAGGCGAAGTTGCCCAGGCCGTAGCCAATCTTGGTGGCCGAGCCCAGGCGGGGGGCGGGATCGGCAACCGGCGCGGGCGCGCCGCTCACGGGCGCCTCCCTGCGTCCGCCTCGGCCACGTCAGGCCCCGCCACGGAGGCCCGGCGGGCGCCGAAGTATCGGGCCAGCGGATACACCTGCGAGTTCAGCTCGCGCATCGGCCCGAGCAGATCGGCGAAGGGCCGGTAGTCCCACGAGACGACGCCCTTGTTCGAGTTCCGGTTCGAGGGATCCGTCTCGGTCGCCCAGGGCTCGTTGTCGCGGTATTTGAACCAGTGCCAGCCCACGATCGAGCCCGACTCGATGAGACCGAGCGCGAAGTTCTGGTAGAATAACCCGCGGTCGCGCTGCGTGCGCACCAGCCAGCCCGCGCCGCTTTCGTTCTCCATGCCGGCGTCCTCTCCCTTGGCGTAGAATTCGGTGATCATGGCCGGGCGGCCCGACTCGCGGGCCCACATCGCCAGTCTCTCGGGGTCGGCCGACCAGGCGTGGTAGAGATTGACGCTCATCACGTCCACATGAGGCCCGGCGGCGCGAAACACCTCGGGGAAGCGTGTGGCGCGGCCGTGCACGCGGGAGCCGAGATAAAGATGCGGTCCGGCGTGACGGCGCAGCGCCGAGGCCACGGTCGAGTAGTAGACCTCGCAGACGTGGCCAAGGAAGGCGACGCGCTCCTCTTCGGTGGTCGCGCCGGGCGTGGCCTCGCCGCGGCGCGCGCGCAGCCAGGCCTCGGCCGCGGCGCGCACGGGCCCGCCCGCCGGGTGTTCGGCAGGCAGCGAAAGCGCCCCGTCCAGCATTTCGCGGCGAAGCGGCAGCTCGTTGTCGGAAAAAAAACCCAGCAACATCCGGTCGGAGCGCAGCGGAGCGGCCTTTTCCCGCGCGTAGCTGTCGCACCAGGCGGCAAAGTCCGGATGCAGGATGGGAGGGACGTCGTTCAGATAGCCGGTGTTGCCCGGATCGATGCGGGTGATGCCCAGCCGGCGCCCGAAATCGCCGCAAAAATCGAGCGATACAGCATAGGGCAGCAACGCGGCGTTGCCGCGCACCGCCGCGGCCTCCGTCCAGCCACCCAGCCCGTTGAAACGGTGCTCACGCAGCAGGCCCAGGGTGAATTCCGCCCAAGCCAGACCGTCGGCGAATTTTTCACCCGTGGTCTTGAGCGCGGCGCTCTCCAGCCCGCGATACACGCCCGCCACGCCGACATGCAGAAATAGGCAGCCGTCCGGATCGAGCAGCCACCAGCGCCCGTCTGGCTCGCGGTGCACGCGAAAGAATCCCGGGCCGGCCCGGAGCTCCGCCGCCCAGCCGCCCCAGACGGTCAGAGGAACCTCGGCCTCCGGAATAAACCCGGGAAGCGAATCCACCGTGCGGGTCGGCATCTGGCGCCACTGCGCGTCGGACGGCTTGGCTTTGGCGTCCACGCTCAAGGGATAGGCCGATGGGACCGCGATCGCGGCGCACAACGAAGCGAGCAAGGCGAGGCGGGAGAGCAGAAGCTTGGGCATGGGGCTTGGGGCGGGTTGTATATTGGAGATCGCCAGCCCCGCTCGGAGCGGGCCGGGGCTGAGGAGGCGCGGCGCGCGCATCATCTCCTGTCCAATCCAAGCCCCGCGCGCTTTCCCTGACAGCAGCGTCCGCCGCTAACGCGTTATCGCCTCGTCCGGATGGGACGCGGAGCGCATCGCCGTAAATCCGCGCCTGGGACGGCGACTACCATAACAGGTTAGGTCAGCCCGCTCTTCGCCCCAGACAGCCACACGGGAATGGTGGCGGAGACGTCATGAGCACCGAGTCTTCATCCTTGGCCGAGGCGCTGGACCGCCTTCCCAAACTCCCACTCCCAATCGTGGCGGTCGACTCCGACGGCACCGTGCTTGATGCCATGACTCCCAAGCATCGGCACGCCTTTACCCCCGCCCTGATCGATGTCTGGGCCCTTCAATCCCGGGCGGAGAAAGTGACGCGCTCTTTTCTCGGTCTGAATCTCTACTCGCCGCATCGCGGGGTGAATCGCTTCGTGGCGCTCGGCCTTTTTCTTCGCGAGAATCAATCCGAACTGCCGGGACTGCCCTCTCTCGACGCGCTGCTGGGCTGGGTCTCGTCCGCGCCAGCCCTGAGCGAGGCGGCGCTCGCCCGCCAGGTCGCCGCCGAAGACGACGCCGGCCTGCGCCTGGCCCTCGCCTGGAGCCTGGAGGTCAACCGCCGCTGCGCCGCGCTGCCCAGCCCGCGCCTTTTTCCCGGAGCCGCAGAAGCCCTTCGCCTGGCTTCGCGCGCGGCGCGTCTGGTCGTGGTCAGCAGCGGGGCGCGCGCCGCGATCACCTCCGAGTGGCGACACGCCGGCGTAGACGAGCTCCCGCTGCTTTTTCTCACCCAAGAATTCGGGCCGAAGGAACGCGTTCTCGCCGCCCTCGCCCGACGCGCGCCGGGACCGGAACAAGTCCTGATGATTGGCGACGCTCCTCCCGACCAAGAGGCCGCGCGCGCCGCCGGAACTCGCTTCTTCCCGGTGGTGCCATCGTCGGAAGAGGAGTCATGGATGGAGTTGTCCCGCGTGATCCTACCCCGTTTCGCCGGCGGCCGCCTGGATGATTCGGAGCTCCACGCCCGCCATGAGCGATGGAGTCGATCGCTGGACGCGCTCGCCTCCGTCGCACTCGAAACCGCATGACCGCCGAGACTAATTTCCCCATGACTTACCCCACCGCCCTGCTCCCGCTAGATGAAGCCGCCAGCCGCTGGGCCGACGGCCTGCTCGGTCGCTTGAGTCTCGATCAGAAAATCGGGCAGCTGATGGTCTTCCCTCATTACGGCCCGTTCGTGACACCCGATGTGCGCCACTCGATCGTCGACTTGCACGCAGGTGGCCTTCGCATCGCCCAGAAATTTTTCCCCGGCAGCACCGAAGCCAGGGGCGCGCGTCGGCCAGACGACCCGCACCTGAGGCCCGACGTCGACACGCTCGACCGGAATGAAAACCTGGAGCGCATAGCCTGCACCGCGGCCGAATTCGCCGCCACCCTAAACGAGCTGCGCGACCTCGCCCTGGAGCGCTCGGGCGGCGTGCCCCTTCATCTCACCTTCGACCAAGAAGGCGAAGGCGCGGACTTTCTCTTCGAGCAACGCCTCTTCCCCTACCCCATGGGTATCGCCGCCTCCGGCGACCCGCGCCTGGCCTACGAGGCCGCGCTGCACATAGGCCGCCAGGCCCGCGCCTTGGGCGCGAACATGATCCACTCCCCCGTGCTCGACGTGAACACCGAGCCGGCCAACCCGGAGATCGGCCCGCGCGCCTACGGCGACGACCCGGAAACCGTCGCTCGCTTCGCCACCGAGGCGCTTCGCGGCTTCACCGACGCCGGCATCGTCTCCACGGGCAAACACTTTCCCGGTCGCGGCCACTCCAGCTCAGACGCGCACTTCGGCCTGCCCGAGATCGTCCTTTCGCGCGAGGAACTGCTGCGAGACCATGTCGCCCCCTTCAAGCGACTCATCGACGCCGGACTGCCTGCCGTCATGGCCGCTTTCACCGCTTATCCCGCGCTGGGCGCGGCCGACGTGCCCGCCGCCACCTCGCGCGCCATCGTCACCGACTTGCTGCGCGGCGAACTCGGCTTCGGCGGCGTGGTCACCACCGACAACGTCCAAATGGGCGGCCTGCTGGCCAAATACGACATGGGAGAGGCCGTCGTGCGCTGCCTCTTGGCCGGCTGCGACCTTGTGCTTTGCCGCGCCTACACCCCGCAGCGGCGCCAAGTCGTTTCCGCGGTGCGCGAGGCGCTGCGCTCGGGACGCTACTCCGAGCGCGATCTCGACGCGTCCGTTCGCCGCGTGCTTCTGATGCGATGGTCCATGGATCTGGCGCGCGAAGGCGGCAAGGTCGACTCCGCCTCGGCGGGCCGCTTTTTCAACGATCCCGTGGTAACGTCGGCCGCGAGCGACGCCGCGGCGCGGTCCACCGTGCTGCTCCGCGACCGCGCCAAGCTGGTGCCCTTGCCCAAGGGCCGCCGCATCCTGCTCGTCGAGCAGGCGCACCACTTTCATCGCTTCGTAAACAACACCTACGCCCATCCCGGGCTGCTTTGGCGCGAACTGCGCTCCTTCCGTGACGACGTGGGCTGCGTGCTCATTCAGGAGAAATACACCGCGGCCGACGAAGCCACCGCGCTCGCGCGCGCTGCGGAGGCCGATGTGATCGTCGCCACCAGCTACTACAACTATCGCAGCCATGCCATCATGCTGCCTCTGCTCGAAAAGATCCGTGCTCTGGGCAAGCCGATGGTCCTGGTTTCAAACACCCCATACGAGCGCTTCGGCGTGCCCGCATGGGCGGATACCGCGCTGGTTAGCTTCTGCCCGTCGGGCCGGGAAAACATCCGCGTGGCGGCCGAAATCCTCGCCGGCGCGCGCCCCGCGCCGGCGACGACATTGCCCATCCAGCGTCTTTGACGCGGCAGCGCGCCGGTAGGCACCCGCTTAGCGCGGGGCGCGCGCCGGCTTGGCGCACGGAGGTTTCTTCCGTCGTCCCCATGCTCAGCGAACTGGTCAAAATCGGCCGGAGGCTATCGCAATAGCGGTTGCGAAAGACCGCCCTGCCTTCCAGGTAGCGTGGCCCTTTTTGACCGTAGCTTCTGCAGCATAGGTCCGTTGGTTGATCCCCCAGTCAGCCAGCTTTTGGTCGCTTTTATAAAATTCGCGGCCACGGATTTTCGCAGGAAAGAACAAACGCCGGAAAATACATAAGCCACTTCGAGGTAAGTTATTGCAAATGGTGCTCCCGTTGGGAATCGAACCCAAATCACCGGCTTCGGAGACCGATGCACTATCCATTGTGCTACAGGAGC
>JAIXVY010000115.1 GCA_027482505.1 Opitutaceae bacterium
AGTCGCCCGACTTGATGAACTTGTTCATCGAGGCGACGACCTTGGGGTTCCAGCCGTGGAACTCGCCTTCGCCGCGCTTGTTCACGCGGTAGTAGCCCTCGGGTTGGAGAGCAGGGAGCGGGGAGCCAGGAGCGGGGAGCTCGGAGGGGAAGGCGCGGGCGTGGCGGACGAGCGCCTCTTCGGCGATCTGCAGGTAGTCGATGCCGCCGATGGGCGACGCGGTGCCGGTGAAGCACTCGGCGACGACCTTGGCGGAGACGCCGAGCGCCTCGAACATCTGGCCGCCGCGGTAGCTGGCGAGGGTGCTGATGCCCATCTTCGCCATGATCTTGTAGAGGCCGGCGTCGATGGCCTCGCGGTAGTTGGCGAGGGCCTTGGCGGGCTCGACGGGCTTGGAGGTCTTTCCGGCGGCGGCGAGCTGGGCGACGGTGCAGAGGGCGAGCGTCGGATAGACTGCGTTGGCGCCGAAGCCGAGCAAGCAGGCGATCTGGTGGACCTCGCGGGCCTCGCCGGTCTGGGCGACAAGGTCGGCCTGGAGGCGGAGACCGGCGCGCACGAGCTGCTGGTGCACGGCGCCGACGGCGAGCAGCATGGGGATGCCAACCTGCTGGGCGGTGACGCCGCAATCGGAAATGACGAGGATCTTGGCTCCACCGCGCACGGCTTTCTCGGCCTGCTCGGCGAGCGCCTTGACGGCGGGCTCGAGAGCCTTGGCGCCGAGCGTAGCGGAGAAATGGGCGTGCAGCGTGACGACGCGGTCCTTCAGCGCGGGGACGTTCGAGAGCGCGGCGAACTCGTGGTGCAGGAGCACGGGAGACTCGAGTTCGACGAGGCCGGTGCTGGCCGGGAACTCCTCGAAGAGGCCGAGGCGGCCGCCGAGCAGCATGTGCAGCGACATGACCGCCTTTTCGCGGACGGAGTCGATGGGCGGGTTGGTGACCTGGGCGAAGAGCTGCTTGAAGTAAGTGTAGAGCAGGCGCGGGCGGCGCGAGAGGACGGCGAGCGGGGTGTCGTCGCCCATGGAGCCGGTGGGCTCGGCGCCCTCGGCAAGGGGAGCGAGAACCATCTCCATTTCGTCGGACTCGTAGCCGAAGGCGAGTTGGCCGGGCAGGAGCGCCTCGGGAGTCTCGGCGGCGGGCGCGGGGACCGGACCGGCGAGGGTGTGGAGGTTGACCAGATGCCCGTCGCACCACTGACGATAGTGCGGATCGGCGGTGACGGCGGCCTTCACCTCGGCGTCGCGGAGGAACTTCTTGTTCGCGAAATCGACCGCGATCATGCGGCCCGGGCCGAGGCGGCCGGACTCGACGACTTTGCCGGGGAAGTCGTGCACGAGGCCGGCTTCGGAGGCGAGGATGACGTAGCCGTCGTCGAAGATCTTGTAGCGCGCGGGGCGGAGGCCGTTGCGGTCAAGCGAGGCGCCGACGATCTTGCCGTCGGTGAAGACGATAGCGGCGGGGCCGTCCCACGGCTCGAGAATGGCGGAGTGGTAGCGATAGAAGGCGCGGGTCTCGGGCGCGAGGGCCTTGTCCTTTTCCCAAGCCGGCGGCATCATCATCATGCACGAGTGCAGGGGATTGCGGCCGCCGAGGGTGAGGAGCTGGAGGGCGTTGTCGAAGGAGGCCGAGTCGGAGCCGGAGGGCTGGACGAGGGGCTTGAGATCGTCGAAGCGGTCGCCCCAGACGCCGTGCGCGGCGGAGTTTTCGCGGGCGCGCATCAGGTTGCGGTTGCCGCGGATGGTGTTGATCTCGCCGTTGTGCGCCATCATCCGGAACGGATGGGCGAGGTGCCAGGTCGGGAAGGTGTTGGTCGAGTAGCGCTGGTGGAAGAGGGCGAAGGCCGTGGTGAACTTCGGCGACTTCAGATCGAGGTAGAACTTCTTGATCTGCGCGGGAGTGAGCAGGCCCTTGTAGACGATGGTGCGGCTGCTGAAGGAGCAGATGTAGAAACCTTGGATCTTGGCCCCGAGAACGAGGCGTTCGGCGGAATTCTGGGCGAGGAAGAGCTTGCGCTCGAATTCGTCGTCGGCGGTGTCGTCCTTGCGGGCGACGAGGGCCTGGACGATGAGCGGAAGGGTCTCGATGGCCTTGCGGCCGAGGCAGGAGGAGTCGACAGGGACCTCGCGCCAGCCGAGGAAGGAAAGACCTTCGGCCTTCACGGCGGTCTCGACGATCTTCTTGCAATGCGCCTGCGCGTAGTCGTCGCCCTTGGGCAGGAAGATCATGCCCACGCCGAGATCGGAGTCGCGGAAGAGGGGCTTGTTGATCGAGGCCAGGTAGTCCTTGAAGAACTCGATCGGAAGTTGGGTGAGCACACCGGCTCCGTCGCCGGTGACCGCGTCGGCGTCGATGGCGCCGCGGTGGGCGAGGGCTTTGAGCGCCGTCAGCGCGCGATTGAGCACGTCATAAGACCGCTCGCCTGTCAGCTTGGCGATGAAGCCAACGCCGCAGGCATCGTGTTCTTGGTCAGCGGAATAGAGCGGAGACGGAATGATCTTGGCCATGGAAACTTGAAGGAGAGGGTCGATGCAATGAGCACCGAGTTATGCAGGAACCAAGCCGCTTACCGTAGAGATAAGCGGACAGAGTCGCGCGGATTAGTTGGGCTGGCTGCGGCGCGGTGCGAGAGAAATTTTGGCCAAGCCGTGGGAAATATCCATCTCGCCCGCCCAAAAGCCAAAGCCCCGTCCGCGGGAGCGAACGGGGCGAGCATGTAGGCCTGACCGTTGATCGGGCAGATCACCCTCACGGATTCAAGGTCACATGAAGGCGCAGGAAACGCCGTGAGCCATTGATTGGCATCGTCGCCACGACGTTGCCGTTTGCATCAGGCGTGCCTTGGTTAACGCCGACCGAGGACCAAGAGGCTGGATTACTCAGGTCAGTGGTGGTTTGCACGGAATAGCTTATGCCAGACTGCACTCGCCTATAAGTAAATTTTATTTGAGCAGCAGACAAGGTGATCTGCGGCAAACCAGTAAGGTCAGGAGCCATCGGCGCGCGACCCAGTGCATACTCAAGTAGATTAGGTAAACCGTCGACATCCGGATCGTCTGCAGCACCCCGCAAGTTGAGAGGAACCGACGCAGTGGTTAGGTAATTTGCAAATGCATCGGCCGGCGATATAACAGAGAAGGATCGATCAACGTTTGCAGCAGCGTTATAGTTGGCGTCCCCAGTTTGAAATGCTCGGACGAGCACTGTGCCCAACCCTGTAACTGTCAAAACATTGCCGGTAATAGTGGCAGGACCGGATAAAACAGAAAAAGCCGGAGCCAATCCGCTGCTTGAGGTAGCACTCAAAACAAACGGTGCTTCGCCATAGATTTTGGTGGATAAGTCGCCAAAGGTAATCGTCTGCGCAGCCTTGGCTACATTGAAGCTGCGGTCCACCGGAGTAGCGGCGGCATATATGCCATTTCCTGCTTGAGAGGCACGCACGGATACCGTGCCGACGCCAGTGAGAGTCATCGTTGATCCGCTGACCGTCGCCGGACCCGATAGGATACTATAAGTCGGCGTAAGCCCACTGCTC
>JAIXVY010000135.1 GCA_027482505.1 Opitutaceae bacterium
GCCCGTCGGGCAGAGCCGGCCGTCGTCGCAAATCCGCGGCCAGAAGATCGAGCGAGTCGCGGAGGCGGGCGCGGAGGTCGTTCAAATCGGCGGCGCCCGGTTTCGCGGGCGAGGTGGAGGCGCGCCATTCCCAGTCGATCGCATCTACGCCGGCTCTTCGGTGCGGCGGGAGCAGCACCCAGCGAAAGCTCGGCGCGAGCAAGGGCCAGAACGCCTGCGCGGGGCGACCGGCCACGCGCCGCGCCGCGGCCTCCGGCTCCGTCGCGCGCCAGGTCGTCCGGGCGGCGCTCACGGCGCGGGTTCCTCCGGCGCGGAGAGCAGGGTGGCGAGCGGCCAGGTGTAGGCGCGCCCGGGGGCGAGCCGCACGGGCTCTCCGGCCTCGGGCGCGTGCGCCGTCGAGGGGGCGGCTTCCGCCGGCGTCTGGCGCATGCGGTAAAGGCCCGCCGGCACGACGACCAGGCGTTCGCCGCGCGGCGGTATTTCCCACGTGCTCGGGGGGGCTCCGTTCTCGGGCGCGAGGGCCACGCGCCAGATGAAGTCGCTGTGGTTCTGGATGCGCACCCGGGCCGCAGGGACCGGCGTCTGTTCCGGCTGGTGGGCGCAGCCGAGCGCGAGCAGAGCCGCGGCCGCGCCGACGTGGGCGAGGCGGATCGCCGACCGTGACGCGGGCGGGGAAAGGGGAGGCGAGCTGGGGCGCGAAGGGCGCATCCGGCGGGGTTATCGGCACAAAGTGGCCGCGGGCTTAGCCGCATTTTGGGCTTTGCGCCGGCGGCGGGGCGCGCACCGTCGGCGGCTTATGCGCGAAATCTCCTCTGCATACGGACGTGTCGTGGTCGGCGCCCAGGCCGAGCTTTTCGGCGAAGCCCTCAAAATCACCCTGGAAAGCCGCGCCGCCGCGCGTCCGGGCCGTTTTATCTGGGCCCTCACCGGAGGCAGCACGCCGGCCGCCTTTTATAAATGGTGCGTCGAGACGCGCGCGCTGCCCGCCGAACTCGCCGCCGGGACGCATTTCACCGTGAGCGACGAGCGCCACGTGCTGCTGAGCAGCGCCGACAGCAATTTCGGCAACGCCGAGCGCCAGCTCCTCTCTCCGCTTGGCGTGCCGACCGATCGCCGCCACCCGTGGATGGTGGCCTGGCCCGTGGCCGAGGCCGCCGAGGCCTATCGCCGCACCCTGCTCATCCTCGCCGGCCCGGGCCGCGCCTACGATCTGTGTTTTCTCGGCATGGGGGATGATTGCCACACCGCGTCGCTGTTCCCGCAGACTCCTTTGCTCAAGGACGACGGCGGCCTGCTCTTCGGCGGCCAGGAAGTGCCCGGCAAGGGCTGGCGCCTCACCATCACTCCCTCGGGCCTGCGCGCCTGCGGCAAGGTCGTCGTGATGGCCCTCGGCGCGGGCAAGGCCGAGGCGCTGCATCGCGTGCATCGCGGTCCGCTCGACGTGGCCAACGTGCCCTCGCAGGTGCTCCAGACCTGCGCCGAGCGCGTCGTGTGGCTCGTCGACGAGGCGGCCGCGGCGAAACTGTGAGGCGGCCGCGCCGCGGGTTCGCGATTGTTTGCCGAGGTTAGGCTTGGCGCGGCGCGGCGCGAGGCCGCATCGTGCGGCATGCGCATCGCCCTGCTCGCCGACATCCATGGCAACCTCCCCGCGCTGGAGGCCGCGCTGGCCGAGATCGAGACGCTGCGTCCGGACCGGTTGGTGGTGGCGGGCGACGTGGTCGACGGCGGCCCGGACTCCGGCGCCTGCTGGCGGAGGGTGAAGGCGCTGGGTTGCCCGGTGATTCGCGGCAACCACGAGCGCTATGTCTTCGACTACGGCACGCCGCGCGCGGATCCCGCGTGGAGTTCGCCGCAGTTCGCGCCGCTGCGTTTCGCCCGCGCCGAATTTTCGGCCGCGGAGATCGAGGAACTCGCCGCGTTGCCGCCGCACTGGCGCGACGCCGCGTTGCCCGACCTGCTGGTCGTCCACGCCTCGCTGCGCGGCGACAACGACTCCATTTTCCCCTACACCCCTGACGCGCAGATCGACCCCATGTTTCCCGGGATCGATCCTGCGGTTAACCTGATCGTGCGCGGCCACAATCACGTGTGCTCGGCGCGCGAGTGGGGCGCGCGGCGCATCGTCACCACCGGCAGCGTGGGCCTGCCCCAGGACGGCAATCCCGCCGCGCAGTTTCTCGTCCTCGAACGCCTGGGCAGCGGCTGGGCGGCGCGCCACCGCGCGGTGCGCTACGACGTCGGCGCCACGCTGCGCCGTTTCCGCGAAAGCGGCTATCTCGACAAGGCCGGCCCGCTCGGGCGCCTCTTCTATCGCGAGATGGAGACCGGCACGCACCAGATCGTGCCCTTCCTGCGCTTCTACGGCGCGGCGCGCGGCCGCGGCCTGCAATGGACGCTGGAGGAGACGCTGCGCCGCTTCCTCGACGCCGGCGCCTGACTCGTCCTCAGCCCGGTTGTTCCGCTCCCAGCCGGCGCAGCGCCTCGGCGGGCCGGTTGAAGTTCGGCTCCAGTTTCAGCGCCTCGCGATGGGCGGCGACGGCGGCGGCGCGATCGCCGCGCCGCTCGGCGATCAGGCCGAGGCGAAACCATACGCTCGCGTGGCTGGGCTGGCCGACGCGGGGCACGCGTTCCAGCAGGCCGCGCAGCGCGCGCTCGCCCTCGTCGAGCCGCAGACCGCTCTCCGCCACGGTGCGGCCGAAGTTGAACAACGCCGCGTAATCGTCGGGCCGAGCGGCGAGGGCGGTGTCGCAAGCGGCCAGCGCCTCGGGGAATTTTTTTTCCTGGACGAGGATCGAGGCCTGCCAGGCCGCGCCGCGCACCGGGTCGAGCTTCGCCAGCGCGTCGGCGTGCGCCCGGGCCTTTTTCAGGCTGCCGCCCGCGATGGCCGGTGCCTGATGATAAAAGTCCACCAGGCCCTCACGGTAGGCGACGTTGCCCGGATCGAGCTCCACGGCGCGCTCCATGAGCTCGCGCCCGCGCCGGGCCAGCCGGAGGGCTCGGAAACCGATGCCCAGCTCGCCCGCGCGCAGCATGCACTGGCCGGCGTAGACGCCGAGGAGGCGGGCGTTCGCGGGATGCGTTTCCACGAAGGGAGCCAGGAGATCGATCGCTTCGTCGCGTCGGCCGAGCCCGTCGTAGACCCAGGCCAGCAGC
>JAIXVY010000266.1 GCA_027482505.1 Opitutaceae bacterium
CACCTCTCCGATTTGATGCAAAACAAAGGAGTGATCTGGGCCACCGACCGCCACACCGGCCGCCTCGCCTCCCTCAAAAAGCGCGCCGCCCGCGCCCACGCCTTCAACTTCCGCTCCGTCACCTGGAACGGCGGGCCCTTCCTGCCCACCAAGACCAAGTTCGACGGCATCCTGGTCGACGCGCCCTGCTCCGGCGTCGGCACCTGGCAGCGCAATCCCCACGCCCGCTGGACGCTCACGGAGACCGATGTGCGCGAGCTCGCCGCCATCCAGCTTCAGCTTCTGGAAAACACCCACAAGGCGCTGAAGCCCGGCGGCCGCCTCGTTTTCGCCGTGTGCACCATCACGCGCGCCGAGACCACCGACGTAGTCCGCGCCTTCTCCGCCGCCCACCCCGAGCTCGAGCCCGTTCCGCTGCCCGGCCTGCCCGCCCCCGCCGGCGGCGCCGCCACCGGCCACTTCCTCTGGCCGCACGAGCTGGAGGCCAACGGCATGTTCCTCGCCGCCTGGCGGAAAAAATAAGCACCCTTCCCGCGCCGTGCCCGCCGCGAAAAAGATCACCGCCGCCCAGGTGCGGAAGGACTTCAACGACCTCCGCGCCGTCGTCCACTACGCCAAGGCCGCCCACGAGATCGGCCTCTGGGCGAGCGAACGCCTCCTGATCGAGCGCCATTTCACCGCCAAGACCGCGCCCCTTCTCGAGGCCGGCTGCGGCGCCGGCCGCGTGTGCGTGGCCCTCCACGCCCTGGGCTACGCCAACCTCACCGCCTTCGACTTCGCGCGGGAACTGGTCGATCAGGCCGCGGCCCTCGCCGCCGAGCGCGGCGCGCCGATCGCCCTGCACCACGCCGACGCCACCCGGCTGGACGCCCACCCCGCCTTTCAGGCTCCCGGCCCCTCGCTCCCGGCCCCCCGCTTCGAGGGCTGCCTGTTCCTGTTCAACGGCCTCATGCAGATTCCCCTGCGCCGCAACCGCCGCCGCGCCCTGCGCCAATTGGCCGCCGTCTGCCGGCCGGGCGCGCCTTTCCTCTTCACCACTCACGACCGCGACCACTCCCCGGCCGAGCGCGCGAGCTGGCGCCTCGAGGCCCGCCGCTGGGCGGCGGGAAAACAGGACCCGCGCCTGCGCGAATTCGGCGACCGCCGCTTCAGCGACGACTGCGGCGACACCTTTATGCACCTCCCCGACCGGGCGGAGATCCTGGGCGATCTCGCCGCGACGAGCTGGGTCCATGCGGCGGACCACCTTCGCCGCGAACTGGGCCGGGAAAACGCCGCCGTGCGGGGCTTTTCCGACGAGTGCCGCTTCTGGATCGCGCACCGCGCCTGAGCCCGGCTGAGCGCCCGCTTGCCCCGAACCGCTCCACGGCCTTACTGTCGCCCCTCATGCCGCCGATCACCGACCGCACCTGGCTCTGGCTCGCCGCCGCCTGCTACCTCGCCGGCGCCGCGCTGGGCACGCTTTCGCTCCTGCGCGAGCGGCGCCACTCGCGCGCGGTCATGTATTTCATCCTAGCGGCCGGCTACGCCTTCCAGACCTTCGGCCTCTACCTTCGCGGCGTCGCGGTGAAAGGCTGTCCGCTGGGCAACACCTTCGAGCTCGTGCAGTTCACCGCCTGGTCCGCGGCCACGCTCTACCTCGTGGTCGGCCCCGCCTTCCGCCTCAGCCTGCTCGGCTACGGCACCGCGCTGCTCTCCGCCGGCCTCTCCGTCACCGCCCTGCTAGTGCCCGCGTGGGACGCCGCCAAACGCATCCATATTTTCGGCGGCAACGCCTGGATCGAGCTGCACGCCGCCCTCGCGCTCTTCAGCTACGGCGTGTTCGGCCTGCTCGCGCTCGTCGCGGGCATGTATTGGATTCGCGACCACGGCCTGCGCAGCAAACAGGTCGGCGGCGCCTACGTTTTCCTGCCCTCCATTCGCGACCTCGACCAGATCGGCCTGCGCCTGCTCGCCGCCGGCGTGGCGCTGCTCGCCGCCTCCCTCGCCGTCGGCTCCGTCTGGTGGCTGCGTGAACCCTCCACGGTCAACCTCGTGAAGCTGCTCGCCACCGTCGGCGTGTTCGTGGCCTACTCGCTCGCGCTCGCGCTGCGCCTCACCCGCCGCCTGGTGGGCCGCCGCTGGGCCGTCGCCTGCGCCCTGCTCTTCGTCGCCGCCCTGCTCTCTATCGTGCCGGTCGATTCCAGCCGCCACGCCTCGCCGGCCGCGGCCACTCCGGAGGTGGCCTCGCGATGAGCGCCCCGGACGGCCCCATCCTCTTCCACCTCGGAGCCAGCCACCACACCACCCCGCTGGCCCTCCGGGAAAAGCTCGCCCTCCCGCCGGAGCGCGTGGACGAACTGCACTCGCGCCTCTCCCCCGCCGGGCCGGCGGAGCTGGTCGTGCTCAACACCTGCAACCGCGTCGAGCTCTACGGCGTGGCCGCCGCGCCCGCGGACCTCGCCGCGCTGGAGGCCGCCTTCTGCTCCGTGACGGGAATCTCCGCCGAGGAGTTCGCCGCCATCAGGGCCCACCAGACGGGCGCGGGCGCCATCCGCCACCTCGTCGCCGTGGCCGCGGGACTCGAATCCCAGCTGCTCGGGGAAAACGAGATCTTCGGCCAGGTGAAGGACGCCTACGCCGGAGCCCAGGCCTCCGGACGCGCCGGCCCGGTGCTCAACCGTGTTTTCCAAAAGGCCTTCCAGGCCGCGAAACACATCCGCACCCACACCGCCTTGAACGAGGGCCAGGTCAGCGTGGCCAACGTCGCGGTCGAGCTCGCCGCCACCATCTTCGGCGAGCTGTCCGCCGCGCGCGTGCTGCTGCTCGGCGCCGGCGACATCGGGGAAAAAACCGCCAAGGCCTTCCGCTCGCGCGGCGCCGCCGCGCTGACCGTGGCCAACCGCACCCCCGAGCGGGCCTTCGCCCTCGCCAAGTCGCTCGACGCCACCGCCCTGCCCTTCGAGCACTTCGCCCGCCACCTCGGGGACTATGACATTATCGTCGGCTCCACCGCCGCCCCCGACGCGGTCGTGCGCGCCGCGGACGTGATCGCGGCCCGCACGCGCCGCCGCGCCCTGCCCTGGCTTTTCCTGGATCTGGCGCTGCCGCGCGACATAGAGCCGGAGGTCGCCGGGCTCGACAACATCTACCTCTACAACCTCGACGACCTCGCGAAAATCGCCGCGCAAAACCTCGCCGCCCGCGAGGCCGAGGTCGCCCGGGCCCGCGCGCTCGCGGCGGAAAAAGCCGACGCGCTCTGGCGCCAGATCGTCTCGCGCCACGGCGGCTAGCCCGTCGCCGCGAACCCGCCTAGCGGCGCGGATCGCGCCGGGCAAACGGGCCGGCTCCGGAATCGGCCGGGCGAGCGGGCAACAGCGCCTCGCGAAGACCCGCGTCCATCCGAATGCCTTCCGGCGTCACGACCGAGGCGGCGAAGGACGCTTTCCAGTCCCACCAGGCCCAAGGCAGCCCGTGACGGTCCAGTTCCTCGCGCATCGCGCGGGCGTAGTTCACGCGCGACGCCGGATCGGCGTGCACGATCGCGCCAAACTCGCCCACATGCACCGCCCGCCCCTCCCGCGCGCTCCACGCCGCGGCGTCGGCCACCTGTCCGGCAAAAGCGGATACGCCGCTAGGGTTTTTCTCCGCCGGCAGGGTGTTGTGATCGGCCAGCCAGCCCGGCACCCAGTCGGGCACGCCGTCCGCCGCCGTCACCGGTCGCGGAGGCGGCCCGGGAAACACGATGCCGCGGGTGTGGTTCAGATTGCCCGTCCACGAGGCTCCCTGATGGGTGAAAAGAAACGGTTCGTAGCAGTGGCCGGTGGCGACGACATTGGTGATGTCGCGCGGCAGGCTGAGTTCGGGCACGAGCTTGAGCGCGCCCCAGTTTCCCGGGGAAACGAAAATCGTCCTCCGCGGATCCTCGGCCCGCACCGCCGCGATGACGGCGGGGTAGAGCTCGTTCATGCGCGCGGTCGTGGCGGCGTCGCGCGGCTCGTTGAGCAACTCGAAGGCGAGCTCGCCCGCGGGCACTTCGCGATAGTGCCGCGCGATCTGGGCCCAGCCCGCGTGCCACCAGGCGACCGCCTCGGCGTCGGGAGCGTCTGTGAACCGGTCGAAATGGTGCCAGTTCACGATGACCGTCAGCCGCTCGGCGCGCGCGCCGGCGACCAGCGCGTCGATCTCGGCGAAAATGCGCGGGGAAATCAGACGCTCCGGCGCCGGTCCGGTGTAGTGGTGCCAGGCGACGGGCAACCGCACGTGGTCGAAGCCCGCCGCGCGGATGGCGCGGAAATCGTCCGGCCCGTAGCGACGGTCGCCCCAGGTGCCGGGCGGCGCCTCCCAGGCGTTGCCGAGATTGATGCCTCGCTGAAAACGCTTCATCGCGCGAAACCCCTCCTCGTCGCGCCAACCGGGCGCGGCGTCTTCGGCGGAGGGGGCGGCGCAAGCCGTCGACACCGCGACGGCGGCGAGCAGACCGAGAAAGGCGGCGAACAGCCGCGCAAGGGAAGAGGACAGGGGCATGCCCGACGCTTTGCCGCTTGGGCGTGTGGCGGCAAACGGCTTTGTCGCTATCCCGTCAAGTCGCGGGGGGCTTCACCGCGGTGTAGATAACGTAACGCAAGGCGCCCGTGCGATAGGCGAACCACATGCGGGGCACGGCCCCGGCGAAGCCGCGGTTGTCGTTGTTCCGATCCAGCAAAAACCGCGCGTAGCGCCAATCGGTGAACACGCCGCGCAGCAGTCGAAGCGAGCACAGCAGCCAGGTGCGCGAGACTTGCGCCGTCACGTCGTCGCGACCGGTGACGGGCAGCCCGGCCGCGGTCATCCACGCCACGTAGTCCTCCTCGCGATCAAGGGAGGCCAGCCTTCCCGAGCTGCGTATCGGCCCCAGCAGCAGGCGCTGCTGCCACGACCTGGGCGAACGCGCCGCCGTCCAGGCGCAAACCACGAGGCGTCCGCCCGGGCGCAGCACGCGCTCAACTTCGCGGAAAAGCGCGGCCTTGTCCGCCATGTGCTCGGTGCTCTCGATCGCGACGACGGCATCCTGGCTCGCGTCCGCCAGATCATTGAACAGCCAGTCGCCAAGCACGATCCGGGGATTCTCCTCGGCGTCGACCACGGCGTCCGCCGCGAGTTCGCGTTCGCGCGCGGCCCTCTGCCCTTGGGCGAACCAGTATTGCGCCTCCGAGACGGTGTAGCCGACCACGCGCGCGAATCGCTCATGGGCGAGGATGCGCGCGGTGGCCCCGTAGCCGCAGCCGACATCCACCACGTTCATCTTCGGCGCGATGCGGGCGCGGGCGGCCACCACGTCCACGAGCGCGCGCTGCGCCTCCTCGCGCGATTCGCGCCAGGAGCGCCAAAACCCGTGGTGCAAATGCTCGCCCCAGAGTTCGCGGTAGAAACGATCCAGTTGATCGTAGTGCCGCCCGACTTCCAACGGCGATACGGCGTGGGCGGGAAGAGACGTGGCGGCGGAGGCGAGAGAGGCGGGCATGGGGTAAGGGCGGAAATCGCGGCGCATGCCTTCATCCGCCCGAACATGATGCCTCCGGTCCGGGGCGCAGGCATGCCGGGGGAACACGGAAAGAGGGATGGGGCCCGCTCCCGATGCAGGGGCGGCAAATCAACACGCCACCCCGCGCGCGCCGCCTCGCCCAGCCCGAGGCGCCGGCGCGGCGGATGCGGGCCAGAAAACACGAAAAAGCCGGCCTCCCCGCGGGGAAGGCCGGCCGAAAAGCAGTCCGGGAAAGCCGGTCTTAGATGGCGGCGTCGCCGCGCTCGTCGGTGCGGATGCGGACGGCGTCCTCGAGGGCGACCACGAAGACCTTGCCGTCGCCGATCTTGCCGGTTTTGGCGGCCTTGACGATCGCGTCCACGGTTTTTCCGACGACATCGTCGGCGACGACGATCTCGAGCTTAACCTTGGGCAGGAAATCCACGGTGTATTCGGAACCGCGATAGATTTCAGTGTGACCCTTCTGGCGGCCGAAGCCCTTTACTTCGGTGACGGTCATACCCTCGACGCCGATTTCGGAGAGAGCCTCCTTCACTTCCTCGAGTTTGAAAGGCTTGATGATGGCGATGATGAGTTTCATGCGGGTAAGTAATGGAATGAACTGGAATTGTTAGCGTTTCGTCCTCGCGGCGCAAGGAAAGTGTCCGTGCGCCGCTTGGCGAAACATGGTCCTTATTTGTGGGCGGGCTGGAAATCGGGATAGGCCTCGTTGCCGTGTTCGCCGATATCGAGACCCTCGATTTCCTCTTCGGCGCTGACGCGCAGACCCATGACCGCCTTGATCACGCTGAAGGCAACAAAAGCGAAGGCGAAGGTGAATACGCCGATGGTGGCGATGCCGATCAACTGCGACACGATCTGGGCCCCGCTGGCCAGCTTGCCGAAGAGGCCGACCGCGAGCGTGCCCCAGATGCCGTTCACGAGATGGACGGAGAGAGCGCCGACGGGATCGTCCAGCTTCAGCTTGTCGAAGAAGAACACCGCGAAGACCACCAGGACGCCGCCGATGGCGCCGATGATGATGGACTGGCCGGGCGTCATCTGGTCGGCGCCGGCGGTGATGGCGACCAGACCGGCGAGGATGCCGTTCAGGGCCATGGAGACGTCGGGCTTCTTGATGGTGATCCAGGAAGTGAGGGTGGCGGCGATGCCGCCGGCGGCCGCGGCCAGCGACGTGGTCACGAGCACGAGGGAAACGGCTCCCGGGTTGGCAGAAAGCACGGAGCCGCCGTTGAAGCCGAACCAGCCGAGCCAGAGGACAAACACGCCGATTGTCGCCAAGGGCAGCGAATGGCCCAGGATGGGCATCACCCGACCGTCCTTATATTTCCCAATACGGGGACCGAGGATAATGACGCCGGCCAGCGCGCCCCAGCCGCCGACCGAGTGCACCAGCGTGGAGCCGGCGAAATCGTAGAAAGGCGTGCCAAGATTATTCAGCCAGCCGTTGCCCCACTTCCACATGCCCGTGATGGGATAGGAAATGGCGGTGAAGAGCACGGTGAACACCATGAAGGAGCCGAGCTTGATGCGCTCGGCCACCGCGCCGGACACGATGGTGGCGGCGGTCGCGGCGAACATGCCCTGGAAGAGGAAGTCGGTCCAGTAGGTGTAGCCGGCGTTGTAGACGGAGGTGAGGCCGGCCACGTCGTCGGAAAAGCCCAGGCCGAAGCCGGCGAAGCCGAACCACTTCCCGGCGTAGTCTGCCCCCGGATACATAAGGTTGAAGCCCATGAACGCGAAGGTCAGCAGACCGATGCAGGGCACGATGGTGTTCTTGAAAAGGATGTTCGCGGTGTTCTTGGAGCGGGTCAGGCCCGTCTCAACGCAGGCGAAGCCCAGGTTCATGAAAAAAACCAGGGCGGCCGCGACCATCATCCACAGGTTGTTGACCGTGAAGAGCGTGTAGTCGGCCGAGGCTTGGAAGGCGGCATAGTCCGCATACTTGGGCGCCTCCGCGGCGGCGGCCCCCGCGGCGGCGGCGGCATCCTGGGCAAAGGCGGGGAGGGCGAGCGCGGCAAACGCGACGACACCGGTAATCTTCAGCAGCCCGGACAGGGGCTTGGACCATGACTTCATAGCGTGGTTTATTTAGGTTGTTGAACGGCGGTAATGCGGCCCGTTGCCGCATACGAAGGGACCCACCTGCAAAAGCACGGCGTATGCCAGCCCCGCGCCGCCGCGCTCAAGCGAGGCGAGAGAGGAGGGCGAAAAGCTCCGGGGCGCCGGCCTGCCCGAGGCATAGCCGTCGGCTTTGCCTTCCCGGGCAGCGACGGAAATTGTAAGCGATCAGGGCAGCTATACCATATAGTCGGGCCTGATTCGACACCCCGCGCCGCCCAGCCACCTTATGTCGCATGCAACCCGCAGCTCCTACCCCCAAGCGCCTTGCCGGCTTCACGCTGATCGAGCTTCTCACCGTGATCGCCATCATCGGAATTTTGGCCGCCATCATCATCCCCGTGGTCGGCAAAGTGCGCCAGCAAGCCCGCATCGCCGACACCACTTCCAACATGCGCCAGGTCGGCCAGGCGATGGCGGCCTACCTCGCCGACAATCGCGACTGGATGCCCTACGCCCGCCAAGGCAAGGGCCTCCAACCGTCCACTCACGAATATGTGCGGCTGATCGCCCCCAACCATAACGGTAGCGGCGCCTACGACGATCCCGGCACCCGTCTCGGCGCCCACATCGCTCCCTACGTCGGTGTAAAAGGCACCGTGGGCGCGGAAGCCTCGATTCCCGCTCTTCGCGACGGGCTCTGGAAGGCCGCCGCGGTCGCCAACGGAGCCCCCGTCGACACCTATTGGTCCATGCCGACCTTCCTGCTCAACCCGGGCCTGAGCCGCACCTTTCACCCGTCCATCAACGCCGCCACCATCTTTCCGTGGGGCAAAGACAGCGCCACGCCCATTCAGGTCACCGCCTCGGCGGGCTACGGACGCATCCTGAATCAGATCGGCGCTCCTTCGCGGGTTTGGGCCATGATCCAGAACGACCGTCAGCTCATGACCGACTCGCAAGGCGCGATCACCAACGGCATGGTGGGCGCCTCCTCGCCGCTCACCCCGGTCAACGGCGGCAGCTCACGCCTCGCCCTCATGTTCGATTGGAGCGTGCGCAGCATCGCCACCTCGCACGATCTGCGGAAGCCGCTCTGACCTGTCGCCCCAATTTGCTTCCCTTACCCGGCCGGACCAAAAGTCCGGCCTTTTTTATGCGCCTGCCCCACCCTGCCCTGTGTTTGTTTTTTTGCGGAGCGCTCTCCGGCCTCGCCATCGCAAAGCCGATTGTCGGCATCACTCCGGCCGACGGTCTTGCCTCGCCGGGAAACCCGGTGCTCGTGACCCTGGCCTCGGCCGAGGAGGTCGTGAAGGACGCCGCGCCGATCGCGTTGCTGCGCGAAAACGGCAAGATCGAGATCGGCCGGCCCGCCTTCGCGGTGAAGAACAACACCAAGGGCGCGCGCGCGTATGAGCTGGAAACAACCCTGGAGAGACCGGGCGCCCTGCTGGTTCTGGCGCAGCCAGAGGCGGGCGGAGCGCCCTTGGCCCGCGCCGGCTTCATTTTCGCGCCGGAAAAAATCGAGCCCGCCGCGCAACGGCCGGCCGATTTCGACGCGTTTTGGGACGCCCGGCTTGAGTCGCTGGCCCGCGTGCCGGTCGATCCCGAGCTCCATCCCGGAAAATTTTCCGCGCCCGCGGCCAAGGGCGTCGCCTACTCGCAGTTTTCCCTCGCCGTGGGCCCGCACGAACGCGTTCGCGGGCAACTCGCCTATCCCGATCGTCCGGGGGAAAAATTCCCCGCGCTGGTGATTTACCAGTGGGCCGGGGTCTATCCGCTGCAACCAGGCACGGTGACGGGCAACGCCGCCAAGGGCTGGCTGACCGTGAACGTCATGGCCCACGATCTGCCCATCGACGAGCCCAAGGCCTACTACGACGAACTGGCGAAAGGCGCGCTCAAGGACTACGGAGCCATCGGGGCGGACGACCGGGAACGCAGCTACTTCCTCCGCATGTTTCTCGGCGCGCGACGTGTGCTCGATTTTGTCCGCGCCCACCCCGCCTGGGACGGACGCGTGCTCGTCACCCACGGCACCAGTCAGGGCGGCACCCAGGCGCTCGTGGCCGCGGCGCTAGATCCCGCCGTGACGGCGGTGGTGGCCAACGTGCCCGCGCTCTGCGATCAGAACGGCCCCGAAGCCGGTCGCGCCATGCCGTATCCCTACTGGCTGGCCAAGACCGATGGACGCGATCCGGCGGCGGTGGCCGGAGCCGCGCGCTACTACGACGTGGCCCACTTCGCGCCGCGCATCCGCGTCCCCGTGCTCGTCTCCGCCGGCCTAATCGACGAGACGTGCCCGCCGTCGGGCATAGCCGCCATGGCCAATCGCCTCGCCGGGCCGCGCGAGGTGCTCTTCATGCCCCAAGCCAATCATCAAGGCGCGGACGACAGCCACCGGCCCTATCTGAACCGAGCCGAGATCTGGCTCGACGCCTTGCGCAAAGGCGAGGCCCCGCCCAAGCCATGAGGACTCAACTTATGCCAAAGGCCGACGGCCTTTGGGCGCTGAGACCTCGAATTTTCGGCCACAGATTCCACCGATAATCACGGAGACAATCCGGCCCATCCGCGCCCATCCGTGAGATCTGTAGTTAAAATCTAAATACCTTCAGCCAGTGGCGTCAGCTCGCGATCGGGAAACACAAGAGCCGGCGTCTCGCCAGGACGCCGGCTCTTGTGTTTCCCGCGACGCAGACGCGCGCCGCGCGAAGCGGCTCAGGCCATCAGCGCCGCCTGCTCGCGGGTCAACGCGTGCAAAAGCGGACGTCCCTGCAACCAGCGCTCGCACTCGTCGATGGCCAGCGCTCCCATGCGCGCGCACTCGGGTCCGTAGGAACCGGCGATATGCGGCGTGAGCACGGCGTTGGGCAGGTCAAACAAGGGCGATTCGGGACTCGGCGGCTCGGGGTCGGTCACATCGAGCACGGCGGTAAGATCGGCGCGCGTCCGCAGCAGCTCCACCAAGGCTTTTTCATCGATCACGTCGCCGCGGCTGGTGTTGACCAGGGTCGCTCCGGGCTTGAGCAGGGCGAGGCGGCGCGCATCGACCAGACGATGCGTCTCCGCGAGCTGCGGCACGTGCAGGCTGACCACGTCGCTCGTGGCCATCAGCGTGTCGAGATCCACGGGAGTCACGCCGAGGCGCTCGAAGGTGGAGCGCGGCTGCACCGGATCCCAGGCCACGATCTCCATCGCGAAAGGCCGCAGCAGTTCCGCCACGCGCTGGGCCACGCGGCCGAGCGAGACGAGCCCCACTCGGCTGCCGATCATGCCGGGCACGAGGGGATGATAGGTGTAGGCCTCGCGCCAGGCCGCGCGGGGATCGCGGATGAAGCGCCAGCCGTGCTTGAGGGAAAAAATGATCTGGCCGACGCAAAACTCCGCGGTGGTGGCGGAATTGGCGGCGGCGGCGGTGCTGACCACGATCCCGCGATTCCAGGCTTCGTCGGTCATGAAGCCGCGCACGGAGCCGGCCGCGTAAAACACCGCGCGCAGGTTGGGCGCCTGACGCAGAAACTCCGCGTCCAGCACCGGCATGCCCCAGCCCCCCAGCACGACCTCCACATCCCGCCAGGCCGGCCCGGGCCGGGCGCCGTCGACCGGCGCCAGATCCGCCATCCGCGCCGCGCGCGCGCGCAAAGCCGACGGATAGACGGCCTCCGCATGCAAGGGGCGAACAACGATCGCGGCGCGGGTCCGGGTCGCCACGCGCCTGGGCACGACCGCGGGCAAGCCCGGGGAAGAACCGGTCGTCCCGGTGGAGACCAGTCCGGCGGCGCCGGCCTTGGAATGGGTTTCGATGATCACAAAAGTCAGGGGATTGGACGTGGTTCCGACGCCGGAAACACCGGCTGACGGCAATCTGCGGCAGAGCCGGAACCGGCTCCAGTCACCCACGGATATACAGTATATCCAGGGCGAAACCGAAGGGGTGGCTTCCCTGCGCCCAGGGCCGGACGGCGACGCGTCCGGCCCTGGGCGCAGAGGGCGGCCCGGCGCGAGCCGGGCCGCCGCAGCGGCGATTCAGGCGCTTAGTAGGTCACCTCCAGCCGCAGGAAGCGGCGGGCCTGGGCGTTGATGAGCACACTGTCGGTCGCGGTCACGGAGCCCGCGGTGTTGGAGGCGCCGGTGCTGCTGAACACGGACTCGGCGCCGGACCAGGCGGCGGTCAGATCGTTGGAGCCGCGCACGGTGTAGGTGAGCGAGGGATCGGCCACGCGGTTGAAGGTCAGGGTCAGACGACCGCCGGACTGGCCGAGGGCGACGACCGAACCGGAATCGGCGGTGAGCGGCTCGGTGCCCGTGGCATACTCGAGCAGGTTGGCGCGGCCGTCATTGTCCGGGTCGGCCGAGTCGGCTCCGGCGCCCGTGTTGGCGCTGTTGCCAAACTTGGACTGGCGCCAGCTCTCGATCAGGCTGAGCACGGGCGCGTTGCCCACGGTGACGGTCAGGCTGGTGGCGCCGATATTGAAGGTGGCGGTGAGGCCGGCGGGCACGTTGGCCGCCGCCAGATCGCCCGCGACCAAGTCGGTGCTGGCGTAGGTGGCGAGGGTGTAGGTGCCGGAACCGACGCCCTTCAGGTCGACGGTGCGGGGACCGGAGCCGACGCCCTTGCCGAGCGCCCCGGCGACCACGATCTGGTCGCTGGTGGTGTCGGTGGTCGAGAGGTCGAAGGCGATTGCGCCGGAGTTCCAGACGAAGGCTCCCGTATTCAGAGTCTGGATGCTGGTGCCGCCGCCGAGGCTGAGCGAACCGGCGTCCAGGCGGAGGGTGCCGTTGAAGCTGTTGGACAGGGCGTTCAGCGCGAGGGCGCCGGCTCCGGTCTTGGCCACGACGGCGGTGGCGTCGGGGGCCACGAGCGAGCAGTTGCTGCCGATCAAGGCGGAGCGGCCGGTGTCGACCTGGATGGTCGAGGTGGTGTTGGCCGAGGCGAGGACGCGGAGCGTGCCGCCGTTGCCCGTCACGCCGTTGAGGGTCAGGTCGGTGGCGGAGTCGAAGTGCGTGAGCGTGCCGCCGGCGAGGCCGAGGGTGCGCACGCTGGCGGTGCCGAAGGGACCGACGCCGACCTGGACCGAACCGGCCTTGAGCGTGCCGCCGGCGAGCGTCCAGGTGGTCTGGAAGTTCGGAGAACCGGCCGCCCCCGCGGGCAGCACCGCGCCGTCGACCGAGCGGCCGACGATGATGGTGGGCGACTGCACCACGCCTCCGGTCTGGCTGACGGTGGTGGTGAGCGTGGGCGTGCCGGCGCCGACCTTGTCGCCGAGGACGATGGTGGTCGCGTCGATGAGGCCGGCGGGCAGGGTGATGCTCGAGGTCGCGCCATTGTTCGCGTTGGCGATATGGCGGTTGACGAGAACATTGCCCGCGAGGGCGTCGATCGATCCGCGGGTGAGGTCGAGCACGCCGCCGCCCGAGCGCACGCCCGAGCTGGTCTCGCCGATGGTTAAGGCGAGGCGGCTGGTGCCGTCGGAGGCGCGGAGGGTGAGCGTGCCGTTGGAGACCGCGTTCTGGTAGTTAACAGTGCCGCCGGCGTTGAAGGCACCGATCTGGAAGGTAGCGGCGTTTATCGTGTTGGTAGCGCCGAGGCGGACCGTGTGGCCATGAGGACCATTGCCGAAAGACGTGCCGGAACCGCCCACGAGGAAACGATTGGTGCCCTGGAGGGTGAAGGTATTCACCCCGGCCGCGAGCTGGGTGGTGTTGACGGTCGAGTCGACGTTGTTCGCGACCTCGAATTTCATCTCGCCGGAAGCCGGGGTGTAGGTGAGCGAGGTGAGGCCGGAGAGGTCGACGAAGGTTCCGCTGTTGCCCGAGATGGTCAGGCTGTTGTTGGCGATGACCAGGCTGCCGTTGGTGATGGTGGTGTTGCCGCCGCCGGTGAACTCGTTGAGAGTGCCGATGGTCTGGCTGGCTCCGCCCAGATCCAGGGTGGCGCCGCCGCCGTTGAAGTTAAGGGTCGTCGCGGAAGGTATGCGACCGGAGCCGGAGAGACGCAGCGTGCCCTCGAAGATATTGGTGGGGCCGGTGTAGCCGTTCTCACCGGCGAGCACGAGCGTGCCGGGGCCCACCTTGGCGAGACCGTAGGCGGGAGCCGTCACGAAGGGCGTGAGCAAACCGTCGATCGTCACCGGCGAGGTGGCGTTGGTGGTGTCGACGCCGATGGCAGAGGAGCCGGAGAAGAGGCCGGCATTGTTCAACATGTCCTTGAACTGGGTGTCGGTCCATTCGCCCTCGCCGCCCATGCGCACGGCGATCGTGCCGCCGGCGCCGGTCAGGCGGCTGAAATTGGAGAGCCCGTCCTGCACGTCGCGGTAGCCCGGCAGGGAGGAAGGCTTCGCCACGACAAGCAGACCGCCGTTCACGGCCGTGACGCCCTCGTAGGTGTTGTCGCCGGTCAAAAGCACCGGGCCTGCATCGGTTTTGGTGAGGCCGCCGGGGCCGGTGATGGCGGTGGAGATGGTGAGCGGAGCGCCGTAGGGCGACGCGTTGCCGATCTGGGCGGAGCCGCCGGTGAGGACCACCGAGCGTCCGGCGCCAAGGGTCACCGCGGCGTTGGTGGAGGGCTGGGAAAGCAGCTTGGCGCCGCCGGCGATAAAGATGTCGTTGTCGGCGTTGCCGAGGTTTCCGTCGGTCTGGATGCCGAGCGTGCCGCCGGCGATCGTGATCGGTCCGGAGAAGGTGTTGTCCAGGCCGTTGAAGCGGAAAGTCATCGCGCCGGGCCCGGTCTTGGTCAGGCCTTGGGTGCCCTCGAGATTAGCGTAGCAGAAGAACTGGACGGCGCTGTTGCTGACGTTCACGCCGGGGGCGTCGGGCGTTTGGATCGTGATGGTGGGCTCGGAGGTGTAGCCCGCGCCGCCCGCGGTCACGGTGAGCCCGGTGAGCACGCCGTTGGTGAGCACGGGGGTGAGCACGGCCCCGCGGCCGCCGCCACCGGAAACCGTGACGGCGGGGAGGAAGTCGTAGCCCGAGCCGCCGTTGGTGATCGTGACCGTGCCCACCGCGTCGCCGGAAAGCGCGGCGGTGGCGGTGGCCTGCACGCCGCCGCTCTGCGCCAGCGTAAGCCGGTCGCCGGCGGTCTCGGCGCGTCCCATCGAGCCGTTGGCCCCGTAGGTGACGTTGATCGCGCCCACGGTGTAGGGATAGGAGCCGCCGACATTGTCGACCAGCGGCGTGGGCGTGAGCGAGGCGGTGGCCGCCGCGGCGGCGGTGGGGCCGCCCACGGTGACGGCTGGGGCAGTGGTGTAGCCCGAGCCCGGATGGGTGATAACGATGGACGTCAGCGCTCCGCCGGCGATGACCGCGTAGCCCGTGGCGCGAGTGCCGCCGGCGGGCGCCGCGGCGAAGGTGACGGCCGGCGGGGCCACGTATCCGACGCCGGCCGCGGTGATGGAAACGCCGCTGACCGCTCCGCCGGTGAGCGTGCTGGTGGCGGTGGCGGGCGTGCCCGCGGTGGGCGCGGCGATGGCCACGGTGGGCGCGACGGTGTAGACGCCGGGCGAGGTGATGTTAAAACCGATCACGCCGGCGGCGAGGTGCGCCTCCGCGGTGGCGCCGGAGCCGCCGCCGCCGGAAATCGTGACGGTCGGAGCCGAGGTGTAACCATAGCCGGCGATTTGCACCGAGATCGCGTTCACCTTGCCGGTGGCCGTATCGATGGTCGCCGCGCCCACGGCGGAAACCGTGGCGCCGCCGCCGCTGATCGTGACGGTGGGCGCGCTGGTGTAACCCGAGCCGCCGTTGGTCACGTTGATGATCGCGACACGATTCGAAACAATCGCGGTGGCGACGGTGCCACCCGCGCCCGTGCCGGCGGTGAAGGTCACCGCGGGGGTCGAGGCCAGCGTGTAACCGAGGCCGGAGTTGGTGATCGCCAGATTGCCCACGCCGCCGTTCGAAGCGAGGACCGCGGTGGTGTTGACCGCGTTTGGCACGCCGGCGCTCCAGTTGGCGGCCGTGCCCCACTGCGCGCCGGAGACAGAGCCGTTGAACGTGGAGGACTGGGCGAACAGCCCGGCGGCGGGCAGGCTGGAGAGCGCGGACAGAAGGGCGGCGCGCGCGGCGCGGGAGAGAACGATCGGGGCGGATTTCATGGGGGATTTTAAAGTGGGCCGCGGGCGGGATCCGAAAGAAGACGCCGCCGCGGAACCGAAGGTTTTCGAAAAGACGGGAAGGGGTGGTTCGACTACGGCACGACGGGCGGCGCAGGACGAATCCACTTTGGGTTTACGGTATAGTTCCCTGAAGACGTTGCCGAAAAAGGGGCCCCGCGCACGGGGCCCCGAAGTGTGGAGTGAAAGCTCAGGAGCGACGACGGCGGCCGGCAAGGAAGCCGAGCGCGCCCAGACCGGCGAAGACGCCGAAGGAGGAAGGCTCGGGAATCGCGGCGGCCACGGTGAGCACGAGGTCGTCGACCGCGCCCAGCTCGCGGATCGCGAGTGTTCCGGTCAGATCGGTGGCGAGGTTGCTGATGCTGAAGGCGAAGCTGCCGCCGAAGGAGCCGAAGGAGGCGAGGGTGTATTCGCCGCCCGCCACACCGCCGCCGCCAAAATCAAAGATGAAACTCGAAGCGGCTCCCGATCCACGGGTAAACACGCCGCTGCCGAGCGAGATCTTATCCGAGGAGGACGCACCGGAGAGATCGAAATTCAGCGTGCCGCCATTCCAGGTGAATGAACCGGCGTTGAAGGTGGAAACAGAGTCGACGGCGCCCAACTCCAACGCGCCAGCCGAGTGGGTCAGGCCGCCGGTGAAAGCGGTGCTGTCGGCGTTGATCACCAAGGTGCCCTCGCCGGTCTTCATCAAGGTGCCCGTGCCGCTGAGGCGGACCGTGTCAGCCAACGAGACAGTGCGGGTGGCATCGGCCTCGATCGTGCCGTTCGAGGCGCCGAGCACGAGGTTCAGTCGTCCAGTCGCGGTGGTGTTCACGCCGGAGAGCGCGAGATCGCCGCCGGTGAGGTTGCGCACCGTGCCGCCGTTCAGGGTCAGGTTACGCACGGTAGCTCCACCGAAATTCGCACCGCTGCCGGTGATTGTCGTGGCGAACAAGGTGCCGCCGGTGAGGTTGTAATTGGCGATCAGGTTCGGCGTGACGGTGATGGTAGGGTTGGCATTGTTGCCAAGGTTCACCGTGGTCGCGGTCACCGTGCCGCCCGATTGGTTGAATGTGCCGGTGATGGTAGGGGTGCCGGTCGTATTGGTCTTAGCCGCAAGATTCAAAGTAGTCGCGACGAGGGTGCCGGCAGGCATGGTAACGGTGCCCGTCGAATTGGTATTCGCGTTGGCGAAGTGACGCGCGACGTTGAATTCAGTCGCCAACACATCCATGCTGCCACCCGTTAAGTTGAGAATGCCGGTCGAGGGCAGGTTGCCTGAATTGGTTGAGCCAACACTCAAGAGCGGGGTGGGCCCGGTGCCACCCGCACCGCGGACCGTAAGGACCGGGTTGGTGAGGCCGCTCTGGAAGCTAACGTTGCCGCTACCGGCAAAGTATCCGATTACGAATTCACCCGAGGCATTGATATTGTTGTTTTGCCCCAAACCGACGTTAACAAATTGCCCGGTTAAACCTGCAGTATTGGCGCCACCACCTAAACGCACGTTTACTGCGTTGATGGTATTTGTGCCTGCCTTGGCGAGGTTGACTGTGTTGACAACGTTTAAACCGTTGGAGTTCACCTGAAAAGAACCCGCCGCACGATTGAATGTGAAGTTGCTCAGGCCGGACATGTTTACGGTCGTCCCGGTAACGGTTGTATTCCACGTTACATCTGCGGTCTCGTTAACGATCAAAGTGCCGCCGTTGCCACTGACTGTATTAGTCTGCCCAGCACTCAAGAGCCCAAGCCGACCAAGGGACTGCGTCGTATTGGTAATATCAAGTGTGGACGCGGCGTTAAAGGTGAGAGTGCTGTTCGCGGTTAATCGGTTGTTTCCACCTGAAAGTATCAATGTGCCTCCGTCTAGCAATGTGCCTCCGGTAAACGTATTCGCACCGCTGAGCGTAAGGGCGCCAGAGTCGTTCTTTCGGAGCCTTGCGGTCCCGGAAATAACGCCGGCGATGGTCATATTGGCCCCGGATTTGTTCTTTACCCAAAAATCACCCGCGCCGGAGGTGGTGATGGTGCGAGATGCGTTAAGCGTGAAATTACCAGCGGCTGCCTCGTTGTAAAATCCAGTAGCACTGGCTGAAACCGCAATTTCTAAAACATTTGAGCTATTTCCCAACGCGGAGTCGGAATTTATGACCAAAAAATTTCCTGCGGTGGTGCCAGTCATCTTAACTGTCCCTGAAAATGTGTTATTGCCGGCGAGCTTGAGGTGGCCAGCACCTTGTTTATCTAAGCCATTACTACCAGCGATCGGAGCGGAAATGGTCAGCCAGTTGAACTCAGTAAAACCTGCATCCGTCTGGATTATTGGCGTGCTGACGCCATTGGCCAAAGTAAGCGTGCTAGTGCCCGCTATTACCAGACCTCCTCCCCCCGCCGTCGTATCCGCTGCATTAATACGACCCACGGTGTATGGGGAATCGACGGTGACGGTCTGACCGGTCCAGTTTTGACTGAAAGTCGCGACGGAGCCGTCGCCGGTGGCGATAGTGCTGTTGGCCCAATTTGAACTGATTGACCAGTTACCAGTCGTATTTGATGACCAAGAACCGCTAGTCTGTCCGTGAACGGCCGGTAGAGCGGCAATGGCCGTGAGAAGCGCAAGCGAAGCGGTGGAACGGAGGACGGTATGCGGGGTATTCTTCATGTTCTTTTGAAGGCTAGAGGCGGCAATGGGGAGACGGGAAAAGACGGTCATGGCTGAAGGGGTTGGGGAACGGACAGGGCGGTCCGAACGTCACCATCTCGCTCCCGAACCCAGCCGCGATGCTACGATCAATATACAGTATATCGCGGCGCCCACGCACCGCTTGTAGTGAATTTATGACTACATATGCACTCGCCTCGGCAAGAACGCATCCGGTCACTTTACCATACACTCCTGCGACCGTCGCCGCTTTCAGGCGGGCGTTCTGTGCTCGCGCCACCCCATGCGCCCTCTCGTATTCATTCTAGCATCCGCCGCCCTGCTCGCGGCCGGGGCACGCCAAGCCACGAAAAATCCTTCCGCCCCGGCAACCGCTTCCGGCCCCGCCGCCGCGCCCGCCGTAAAACCCCTCGGCGAAGATCCCTTCGCCTCGCTCGCCCTGCCCTACGGCGTCGGTCCGCGCGTCTCCGACCGCGCCGCCTGGGGCGCTCTCCCGTTGGACCGCGCGCAGATCATCGGCTCCGCCGCCGCCGAACTCGCCAAACCCGCGCCGGTCTGGGGCGAGGCCGAATACCTCGCCTACTTCTCCACCGGCAGCCGCGAGCCGCATGGCAAACCCTTCCGCGACCGCCTGCATCGCGCCGGACTCTTCACCCTCGCCGCGGGACTCTCCGGCGAGGACCGCTTCGTGCGCGCCGCCGTGGCCGAGATGGAGCTGATCTTGTCCGAGCCCACCTGGGTGATTCCCGCCCACGACGGCAAAAAGCAGGAGAATCTTCGCGGCCAGGTGGTCGACATCGATCTCGGCGTGGTCATGCGCGCCTGGACGCTCGCCACCGCGGGCTGGGTTCTGGACGAGAAACTCGCGCCGGAATTTCGTTCGCGGCTTAAGACGGAGCTCCATCGCCGCTCCATCGCACCCTATCTGCGCCGACTCGATGGCGACAATTCTCTCTGCAAATGGGTCTTCTGGCAGGGCAACTGGAACGCGGTGTGCCACGCCGGCATCATAGGCGCCGCGCTCTACGCCTCGCCCGACCGCGCGGAGATCGAACGCATCGTCGCCGGCATGCAGGCCACCATCGAGAAGTCCTTCCACGGCCACGCCGAGGACGGCTACTGCTCCGAGGGCATCATGTATCACAACTACGGCTTCGGCCACTACGCCAACCTCGCCGAGCTGCTGCACCGCGCGTCGCGCGGGGCCGTCGACCTATTCGCCAATCCGCGCATCCGGGCCATCGCCGCCTTCCCCACCCGCTTCGAGGTCTTCGACCAGCGCTTCCCCTCCTTTGCCGACACCCCTTACGGCAGCCGCGCCCAGCGCGGACTCCAGTCGCTGCTCGCCTACCGTCTGAACGACCCGACCCTGCTGCCGCCCGCCCTCCGCGTATCTGAAAAGCCCTACACCTACGGCGACGGCTCCCTGATTTACGACACGCTCCTCGTCGCCACCACCCCGCCCCCGCCCCCGCTCGAATCGGCCGAGTGGTCCCCGCGACACGAGTTCACTTCCGGCGGCGTGCTCATCGTCCGCCCGCTCGCGCCGGGCGACGCCACCCTGGGCGCCGCCTTCAAGGGCGGTCACAACGCTGAGCTGCACAACCATAACGACGTCGGCACCTACGCGATCGCCGTCGGCGACTCGTTTCCCGTCACCGACGTGGGCTCCGAGATCTACTCGAAGGACAGCTTCAACGAGAACCGCTACAAGCGGCCGATCAACAACTCGCGCGGCCACAACGTGCCCGTCGTCGACGGCGCGCTGCAACGCGAGGGGCGCGACGCCGCCGCGCGCGTGCTCCGCCGCGAGTTCTCTCCGCCCGAGGACCTTTGGGAGCTGGATCTCACCGACTGCTACCCGGCCGGGAAGCTCGTCTCCCTTCGCCGGGAGTTCCGCTACGTGCGCGACGCCGCCGACCCACGCGTGGAAATCACCGACCGTTTCGAGTTCTCCTCGCCCGCGACCTACGAAAACGCATTCATGACTCTAGGCGCCTGGGAAAAGCGACCCGACGGCTCGCTCGCCTTTACCCATGGTCGCAACACCCTCGTTCTCTCCATCTCCGCCGCGGCGCCTTTTACCGTCACCGAAGACGCACTGACGGGGCAAAACCTGCCCAACAAGTTGCGCGCCACGCGCGTCGGCCTGGATTTCCCCGCACCCGCTCTGCGCGGAGAGGTCCGCTATGTTTTCCGTCCGTCCACCAGCCCCGCCGCGGCTCGAACCGGCGCCCGCTGACCCCGTTTTCCCTCTCATGCAACTCACC
>JAIXVY010000379.1 GCA_027482505.1 Opitutaceae bacterium
CGCGACGGCAAGACCCAGGGCATCCCCAGCGCCCTCGATACCGGCAAACGCGAGGGCATGATCTCGATGGACAACTCCATCCTCGAACTCTGGCGCGAGGGCAAAATCACCAACGAGGTCGCCCGCACCAACATCCTCAACAAGGCCGTCCGCGCCGCCGTGCCCGGCAACGACTGACGCCCCGCCGCCGCTTCCCTGGTCTGCGCTCCCCGCTCCCCGCCCCCTGCTCCAAGCTCTCCGCTCCCTCCCCATGCCCGCCGCCATCGACCAATTGCTTCGTTCCATGCGCGCCAAAGACGGCTCCGACCTCCACATGATGGTCGGCATCCATCCCCGCGCCCGCGTCTCCGGCTCGCTCGTGGACCTCTCCGAGTTTCCCAAGACCTCCCCCGAACGCATGGAGGAGTTGCTCAAGGAAATCTGCGCGCCCCACCGCTGGGAACATTTTCTCAAGAATCACGATCTCGACTTCGCCTACGAGATCCCAGGCCTCGCGCGCTTCCGCGTGAACTACCTCCGCAACGCCTGGGGCATGGCGGCCGTCTTCCGTCAGATTCCCTCCAAGATCCTTTCCTTCGACGACCTGAAGCTGCCCGAGGCGCTCAAGAAACTCTGCCACCTCCGCGAAGGCCTCGTGCTCGTCACCGGCCCCACCGGCTCGGGCAAGTCCACCACGCTCGCCGCGATGATGGACTACATCAACGTCAACTCCACCCGCCACATCGTCACGGTCGAGGACCCCATCGAGTTCGTTCACACGAATAAGAAATCGGTCATCGTCCACCGCGAGGTGCTCGAGCACACCGAGTCCTTCGCCGACGCGCTGAAGGGAGCCATGCGCGCCGATCCCGACATCATCCTCGTGGGCGAAATGCGCCAGCTCGAGACCATGCGCCTCGCCCTCGGCTGCGCGTCCATGGGCATGCTCGTCTTCGCCACCCTCCACACCAACAACGCGCCCAAGACCATCGACCGCATTATCGACGCCTTCCCCGCCGACGAGCAGAACCAGATCCGCGTCACCCTGGGCTCCTGCCTCCGCGGCGTCGTCTCCCAGCTCCTGTGCAAAAAGAAGGCGGGCGGCCGCTGCGCCGTCCACGAAATCCTCCTCCCCCACGACGCGCTCGGCGGCACCATCCGCGCGGGCAACATCTCCGCCATCCGCAACATCATTGAGGGCTCGATGGCGGAAGGCATGATCTCCATGGACGTGTCGCTCCGCCGCCGCTACGACGCCGGGGAAATCAGCGCCCGCGAGGCCTACATGAAGGCGACCGACAAGGCCACCTTCGAGAGCCTGCTCGCCGCCGAAGGCGGCCTCTCCGGTCCCGCCCACTGAGCGCTCCGACCGCCGCCGCGCTCGCGGCGGCGGCGGCTTGGTCGGCGTTTACTTGATGCCGATCAGCTCGACGTCGAAAATGAGCGTCGACCCGGGAGGAATGGGCCCTTGGCCGCGATCTCCATAGGCAAGGTCGGAGGGAATGAAGAGACGCCACTTGGCGCCCACCTGCATCAGCTGCAGGGCCTCCACCCAGCCTTGGATGACGCCGGTCACCGGAAAGGACACCGTCTCGCCGCGCTCCACCGAGCTGTCGAACACCGTGCCGTCGATGAGCGTGCCGTGGTAGTGCACCTCGACCGACTGCGAGGGCGAAGGCTTGGCGCCCGCGCCCGCGCGCAGCACCTCGTATTGCAGTCCCGAGGGCGTCACGACCACCCCCGCGCGAGCCTTGTTTTCCTCGAGAAAAGCGAGCCCGGCACCGGCCTGCTTGGACGCGCGCTCCGCCGCCACCGCCTCGATCCGCTCCTGCGCGGTCTCGAACGCGGCGCGCAGAGCCGCCTCGCTCACGCGCGGCTTCATGCCGGCCAGCCCGTCCTGCAATCCCACCACGAACGCGCCGAGGTCGATCTCGAGCCCTTGGCGGGCCAGATTGGCGCCCATGTTCAGCGCGACGCCATAGCTCACGCGTTGTTCGACGGTATCGAGGGGATATTCGGAGGAGGACATAAGGTGGTTTAAAACCCCAAACAGCCGGGCGCGACGCGGCATAGCAATCTCGCTCTTCCCCTCGCGCCACAAATCCCGGGCCCCCGAAGCCCTGCAAAACATTCTGGACGCCTCTTTCCCCGATACCACCCTATCACCCCTTATGGTCATCAAACCGAAAGTCCGTGGTTTCGTCTGCGTCACCGCCCACCCCGCCGGCTGCGCCGCCCATGTCCAGGAACAGATCGCCTACGTGAAGTCCAAGGGCGCGCTCGCCAACGGCCCCAAGAAGGTCCTCGTGATCGGCGCCTCCACCGGCTACGGCCTCGCCTCGCGCATCTCCGCCGCCTTCGGCTCCGGAGCCGCCACCATCGGCGTTTTCTTCGAGCGCCCTTCCGAACCCGACAAGCCCGCCACCCCGGGCTGGTATAACTCCGCCGCCTTCACCGCCGAGGCCAAGAAGGCCGGCCTCTACGCCAAAAACTTCAACGGCGACGCCTTCTCCGACGCCCTCAAGCAGCAGGTCCTCGAGACCATCAAGAAGGACCTGGGCCAGGTCGACCTCGTCGTCTACTCCCTCGCCTCCCCCCGCCGCACCCACCCGAAGACCGGCGTCACCCACAAGTCCACCCTCAAGCCGGTCGGCGTCACCTACACCAACAAGACCGTCGACACCGACAAGGGCATCGTCTCCTCCGTCACCATCGAGCCCGCCAACGAGGCCGAGATCGCCGACACCACCGCCGTCATGGGCGGCGAGGACTGGGAGATGTGGATCAACGCCCTCGACGAGGCCAAGCTCCTCGCCCCCGGCGCCACCTCCGTCGCCTACTCCTACATCGGGCCCGAGCTCACTTGGCCGATCTACAAAAACGGCACCATCGGCCTCGCCAAGAACGACCTCGAGCGCGCCGCCAAGGCCATCAACGCCACCTTGAAGTGCAACGGCTACGGCCGCGCCTTCATCTCGGTCAACAAGGCCCTCGTCACCCAGGCCTCGTCCGCCATCCCCGTCGTTCCCCTCTACATTTCGATGCTCTACAAGGTCATGAAGGCCAAGGGCAACCACGAGGGCTGCATCGAGCAGATCGACCGCCTCTTCCGCACCCAGATGTATGGCGGCACCGGCCTCCAGTTCGACGAAGCCGGCCGCGTGCGCATCGACGACTGGGAAATGCAGCCCGACATCCAGGCCGCCGTCGCCAAGATCTGGCCAGAGGTCACCACCGAAAACCTCGCCCAGCTCACCGACATCGTCGGCTACCGCGCCGAGTTCCTGAAGCTCTTCGGTTTCGGCATACCCGGCATCAACTACGACGCCGAGATCGACCCGCACGTGGAGCTCGGCGACTAAGCGCCACGCCTCTCTTCGCCCCGGCATTACAGCCGGGGCTTTTTCATGCCCGGTCCCACGGCCACAAAATCACCAAGAGCCGACAACACGGCTGCCTCTGAGCGGCCATTGGCCGCCCATCGACACCCGCCGCGTTCGCTCCGCCGAGCGACCGCTCCTTTCCCGAGGAATGCTCTTTGAGCCATTCCATTAGTGGTTAATCAAGAGGTCGAACCCCATGCGCGCCGTCGTCCAACGCGTCTCCTCCGCCTCTGTCACCATCGCCGGCCGCGAGGTCGGCGCCATCGGC
>JAIXVY010000537.1 GCA_027482505.1 Opitutaceae bacterium
CGGTGGTGAAGGGCGAGTCGTCGCGCAAAAGCGCGCGCGCGACCGGCGCGGGCACGCGCGCCATCTCGGTTTCGATGTGGTGGCTGAGGTCGTCGAGGATTTCGGCGAGAGCTTGGGGCATGGCAGGAAAAGAAAAGGGTGAATGAATGGGAAAGCGCCGGCGACCGGACGGGCGCGGCGCGGTTCCGGCGCCGGCGTGGAACGATGGTTTTTCCGGCCGGGGCCGGAGGCGTGGAACGGGTTTATCCCGGGCGCGGATCAATCGGTGGACAACTTCACGTCCACGTTGCCGCGCACCGCCCGCGAGTAGGGGCAGGTGGCGTGGGCCTGGCGAAGCAGCTTCTCGGCCTGCGCCGTGTCGACGCCGGGCAGGGCGGCGCGCAGCTCGACCGTGAGGTGCGCGCCGCCGCCCGCGGCGTCGTCGGCCAGGCCCACGCGCGCGATCAAGGACGCGCCCGGAATATCGAGGTGCGCGGTGCGCGCGGCGTGCTTGAGGGCGGAGTGGAAACAGGCCGCGTAGGCGGCCGCGAAAAGGTGCTCGGGCGTCGGCGCCTCGGCGGCGGCGAGGTCCAGGCGGAGCGCGCCGTCCGACGATTCGACGACGCCGTCGCGACCGTCGCTCGAGGCGACTTCGGCGATTGCGGAGGTGGTTTCGGTCTTCATGCGCGCGAATCTACCCCGCTTCGCGCGCCGCGTGCATCGGGCGCCGCGCCGAGGCGCGCATCGGCGGCCCGTCCGCCCGCGCGCCACGACGGCGCCCCGCCCGCCGCGCGGTGGGGCGATTCCACCAACCGGCGCTTGGCTGCGCCCCCGATTTTGGCCGCCCCGTCCGCCGCGCATAGTCGGGCCGTGCCGACCAAAACCGAAACTCCCCGCGCCTTGCGTCCCGCCCAAGCCCAGTCCCGCCGCCCCGGTCGCGAATCGGCGATGACGCCCCGGCCGCAAAGCGAGCGTCCCGAGGACAAGGGCTCCGATCGCCTGCTCGGCAAGGTGGCGCTCATCACCGGCGGCGACAGCGGCATAGGCCGCGCGGTGGCCGTGGCCTTCGCCCGCGAGGGAGCCGACGTCGCCATCGCCTACCTCGACGAGGAGGACGACGCGCGCGAGACGCTCGCCCGCGTCGTCGAGCTGGGCCGCCGCGGCATCCTCCTGCCCGGCGACGTCGCCCGCACCGCCGTCTGCCAGCGCCACGTCCAGAAGACGGTAAAGGAGCTCGGCCGTCTCGATGTGCTCGTGAACAACGCCGCCGAGCAGCACCCGCAGGCCTCCTTGGAGGAGATCGGCGACGAGCAGCTGGAGCGCACCTTCGCGACCAACATATTCGCCTGCTTTCGCCTTTCGCGCGCCGCGCTGCCCCACCTGGGCGCCGGCTCCGCGATCATCAACACCACCTCCGTCACCGCCTACCGCGGCAGCGCCAAGCTGCTCGACTACTCCTCGACCAAGGGCGCCATCGTCGCCTTCACCCGCTCCCTCGCCCTCTCGCTCGCCAAGCGCGGCGTGCGCGTCAACGGCGTCGCGCCCGGGCCGGTCTGGACTCCCCTCATCCCGTCCACCTTCCCGCCCGAGGAGGTGGCCCGCTTCGGCTCCGACGTGCCCCTCGCGCGCGCCGGCGAGCCCGCCGAGATCGCCTCGGCCTACGTGTTCCTCGCCTCCGCCGACTCGAGCTACATGACCGGACAGGTCCTGCATCCGAACGGCGGGGAAATCATCAACGGTTAATCTTTCCCCTCCCTGTCATGAAAATCCTCCTTGTCGGCGACGAGGCGCGGATGCGGCGGCTGATGGCCTTCGGCCTGGCCGGCCCGTCGGACCAGCCCTCCCTGGTCGGTTCCCTCGCGGAGCTCGGGCGGCTGCCCAACCTCCGCGACTACGAGGTCGCGCTTCTGGACTGGGACATGCGCGCCGAGGAGGCGGGCGATCTGCTGTCGCGTCTTCGCCAGCTCGCGCCGGCCCTCCCGTTCGTCGCCCTGACCGCGCGCGAGGCGCGCCGCGCCGACGCGCTCGCCGCTGGCGCCGCCGAGGCCTTGCTCAAGCCGATCGACATCGACGCCGCGCGCGCGGCGTTGGGCCGCGCCGCCGAGGCCTCCGGTCCGCGCGAGGCGCCGCCCGCGCCCGGCGTCTCTGCCGGCGCGGCGTCTTCATCCCCGCCCGCCCCCGCCGCCTCCGCGCCGGCTCCGCGTCCCTCGTCCGAGCTGGTCACCCGCAGCCCGCTGCTGCGCCGCCAGCTGCTCGTCGCGGCCAAGGCCGCGCGCGCCATGGTCAACGTCCTTCTCCTCGGGGAAAATGGCACCGGGAAAACCCATCTCGCCCGCAGCATCCACGAGCAGAGCCCGCGCCGCGCCCGGCCTTTCGTAACGGTCAACTGCCCCTGTCTCCAACCCCAGTTGCTCGAGAGCGAGCTCTTCGGCCACGTGCGCGGCGCCTTCACCGGCGCGGTCGCCGACGCGGCGGGCCTCGTCGCCGCGGCCGAGGGCGGCACCTTGTTTCTCGACGAGATCGGCGAGCTGCCGCCCTCGCTCCAGCCCAAGCTGTTGCGTCTGCTACAGGAGCGCTGCTACGAGCGCGTGGGCGAGGCCCGCACCCGCCAGGCCGACATCCGCATCATCGCCGCGACCAATCGCGATCTCGCGGCCGAGGTTTCCGCCGGCCGCTTCCGCGAGGATTTGTTCTACCGGCTGAATGTCATCGCGCTGGAGCTGCCCGCCCTGCGCCAGCGCCCCGAGGACATCCTGCCCATGGCGCAGCAGCTCCTCTCGGATTTCGCCCGCGCCGCCGCGCGTCGCCTGGAGGGCTTCACGCCCGAGGCCCGCGTCGCTTTGCAGCGCCACGCCTGGCCGGGCAATCTGCGCGAGCTGCGCAACTGCATCGAGCGCGCGGTCATCCTCTGCGAACGCGAGCTGGTCGGGGTTGACGATCTGCCCAACCTCGTGGCCTCGTCCGCCGCGCCCGCGCCCCAGGTGGGCGATTTCGTGACGCTCGCCACCCTCGAGGAGGCTCACATCCGCCGCGTGGTGGAGCGGGCGGGCAGCTTCATGCAGGCCGCGCGCCTGCTCGGCATCAACAAGACCACGCTCTACCGGCGCCGGCGCCGCCAGGACGAGGGCACGCTGCCCTTCGACGAGGATCTGCGCGCCGCGATGACCGGCTGAACTGCCCTGCGCGCGCCGACTTTTTCTTCATCCCCCCTGCATGAGCACCTCCACCATTCTTCTCATCATTCTCCTGCTGCTGGTCCTCGGCGCCGTGCCGACCTGGTCCTACAGCCGCAGCTGGGGCTACGGTCCGAGCGGCGTGCTCGGGCTGATTCTTCTCGTTCTCGTCATCCTGGCCGTCACCGGCCGGATTTGACGCGGAACCGGGCCCCGCTGAGGCCCGTTCGGTCTCAGGTGCCGCAAAAGGTGCGGTAGGGCTCCGCCGATGCCGGCGCGGGCGTCCGATAATCCATCGGCGCCCCGTCGTGGTCGTAGGGCCGAGAAAGCACGTCGAGCAGGCGATGGAGCGGCGCGAGATCGCCCGCCGTCGCGGCTTCCAGCGCGGC
>JAIXVY010000291.1 GCA_027482505.1 Opitutaceae bacterium
GAAGTTGACGGAGCGAGGGGCGCGCGGGGCGATCTTTTCGCCGCGGGCGTCGAAGAGGCCGGTGATGCCGGCGCCGGCGACCCAGCACTCGGCGCCGGGGTGGGTGGGATCGATGTCGGCGGCGAGGGCGCGGCCGGGGCCCTCGCCGTCTTCGCCGGCTTTCACGGAAGGTTTTTTCCAAAGCACGCGGCCGGTGGCGGCGTCGAACATGCGGGCGCCGGCGTCGCCGAAGCGTTCCTGGATGCCGAAGACCTCGAGGCCGGGGCGCGCGGGGTCGAGGTCGGAGACGTGCTGGGCGTCGCCATGGCCGAAGCCGGTGGAGTAGAGGCCGCGGCCGTCGTCGTCGACCGTCATGGCTCCGTAGACGATCTCGTCGCGGCCGTCGTTGTCGACGTCCACGACGCTGAGGTTGTGGTTGCCCTGGCCGCGATAGGCGCGGTTGGACTCGGGGCCGGAGTCGGAATCGAAGACCCAGCGCGAGGTGAGCTTGCCGCCGCGCCAGTCCCAGGCGGCGAGGACGGTGCGGGTGTAATAGCCGCGGCAGAAAACGACGCTGGGGAGGCGGCCGTCGAGGTTGGCGACGGCCACGAGGAAGCGGTTCATGCGATTGCCGTAGTTGTCGCCCCAGACGGCTTTTTGCTGGGCGGGGGTGGGGTCGTCGGTGTCGGGATGGCGGCGGGGCAGGTAGGGGGCGGAGGCGAGGGCGCGGCCGTCGCGGCCGTCGAAGATGGTGACGAATTCAGGGCCGGAGTTGACGTTGCCGGTGCGGTAGAGCTGGGGTTTGACGCCATCGCTGCCCGGACGGTGGTCGGCCTTTGGATCGCCGAGGATTTTGCCGAGGCCGTCGATGGTGCCGTCGGAGGTTTTGGTGGCGAACTCGGCGCGGCCGTCGCCATCGAGGTCGTAGGCGATGAAATTAACCAGGTGGGCGCCGGCGGTGAGGTTGCGGCCGAGGTCGATGCGCCAGAGGCGGGTGCCGTCGAGCTTGTAGGCGTCGAAGAGGACGGGGCCGGTGTAGTCGCCGACGTTGCCGCCGTGGGAATTGGAGGGTTCCCAGCGGAGGATGATTTCGTAGGCTCCGTCGCCGTCGAGGTCGGCGGCGGAGGCGTCGTTGGCGAGGTAGGTGTAGGGTTTGCCGTCGGGAGTGACGCCGCCCGGGGGGATTTGGAGCGGTATCTCCAGGAAGGGCGCGCCGCCGGCAGTGGATGCCGCCACGACCGGAGCGGAAGGCGCGGCGACGTCGCGAAAGCCGGGCGCGGGGCGGACGGCGTAGCGGACGCGGCGAGCCTGGGCCGGGGGCGGCGGGGCCTTGAAGTGGGTGGGGCCGGCGAGCGGTCTCGCGTTGAGCTTTTCGCCGCGACCTTCGTCTAGCTGGCGATAGACGTCGAAGCCGATGGCCGGATCCTCGTTGGCGAGCAGACGCCAGGAGAGAAACACCGAGCCGTCGGCGAGTGGGAGGGCGACCAGACCCCGGTCCAGCCTTTCCAAGGCGGGCGCGGCGGGCGTGGCCGCGAGGCGCTCGAGGCGAGGCTGGGCGGGCGAGGCGGAGACGGCCGCCGCCATGAGGGCGGCGGCGAAGATGCGACGAATAGACATGGGGTGAGAAATCAAAGGCCGACCACGATGCGATAGAAGCGCGAGGCGGCCGAGGGGTTGGAACTGTCGGTAAAGGTCAGGGTGGTGTCCTCGGCGCCTTGTTGAGGCGCGCCTGCGTCCAGCCATTCGCCGGACACGAGGGAATCGCGGCGTTGCAGGCGGTAGGAGTGTCCAGGCCGCGAGACGATGGAAACAAGCGCGGTGCCTCCGACCAGTTCGATTTGCGCGATGCGGACGACGGAGGCGTCGAGCACGACACCCTGGTTGACCAGGCCGGCGGGGAGCGGGCGGGAGGCGGTGATCGTGTCGATGCTGCCCTCGTTGAGGAAGGAGCCGGAGACGGAGAGGGCGGCGTCGCCGCGCAGGATGAGGGTGCCGCGATTCAGGAGCGCGCCGGCAACGCTGAAGGTGGAGCCGGAGGCGAGGTCGAGGAGGCCGTCGTTGAGTGTGTCGCCGGAGAGGGTGACGGAGCCGGTCACGGAAAAGGCGCCCTCGGGGGCGACGTTGAGGCTGGAGCCGGCGACCGAGCCGGAGACGACGAGGGTGCCGGCGGAGACGGTGGTGGGGCCGGAGTAGGTGTTGTTGCCCGAGAGCGTCCAGGCGCCGGAGCCGACCTTGTTGATGGCGGTGGAGGCGGGGCTGGCGCCGTTGGTCACGGAGCCGGCGAAGGTGGCGTCGGAGTGGAGTGAGCCCACGACCCAGGTGGTGACGCCGGTGCCGGCGCCGGAGAGTTTCGCGGTGGATGAGCCGGAGAGTTCGCCGACGGGGAGGGAGACGTTGCCCGCGAGGGTGGAGTAGGCGGTGACGAGGGGCCCGAGGTCGAGGGCGGCGGCGGGGCAGCCGGCGGCGTTGCCGAGGCGAAGATCGCCGCCGGAGGCGTCGGTGCGGACTAGGATGCGGCCGGTGAAGTTAACCCAGGAGCCGGTGACCGTGGTGCGGACAAATGGGACGTAGAAGGTGAAGTCGCCGCCGCCGGAGAGGGTGCCGGAGAGATCGACGCGCGAGGAGGCGTTGAGGCATCCCGACGCTCCGACGGGGACGACGATATCCCAACGGGCCAGATGGGTGATATTTTGGTTGTCCCACATCTGCACGGTGCCGCCGTTGAGGGTGACGGGGCCGGAGCCGAGGCCCGATACGTTGGCGGTGGCGTTGGCGAAGGTGACGGTGCCGGCGTCGAGCACGGCGCCGCCGGTGAACGTGTGGGCGGCGCCGAAGCCGAGGGTGATGTTGCTGCGGGTGGAGACGGCGTTGGCGGAGAGGGTGAGGCGGAGGTTGGCGGCGTCGACCGAGGAGATGACGGTGCCGGCGGGGAAATCGTGGGCGGCGCTGGAGCTGACGTAGGCTAGGCCGGGGAAAAGACCGGCGACGGACGCGACGGTGACGAGGGGCGATCCGCCGACGATGCCGGCGACGACGCTCTGGTGGTGCGGGGAGACGGTGAGCGCGCCGTCGCCGGTTTTCAGAAGCTGGCAAGCGCCGCCGAGGACGCCCTGGCCGGCGACGGCGTAGGGGCGGGCGGTGGTATTTGAAAACGTGATACGACCCGGGCGGAGGGCGTCGGGCGCGCCGGGCGAGACGGCGGGGGCGAGGGTGACGGACGGGCTGGCGGAGCCGGTGTCGTCGAAGACGGGGCGGTCGCCGTCGACGAAGGCGACGGACGGAGACGAGGCGCCGGAGACGCGCCAGTTGGCGGCGGCGCGATCCCAGGCGTTGGCGGAGACGCCGCCCTGCCAGACGAGGTCGCGGCCGGGCGGGAGGACGACCGGGGCGGGGGCCTCGAGGGAAAGGTAGTCATACATGAAGCCGGCGGTGGCGCGGTTGGTGTGCACCTCGTGGTCGAGACTGATGGTGTTGGCGCCGGCGCGCAGGCGGGTGGCGGGGATGCCGACGCGCACGTAGGAGTATTTGGTCTGCACGGACTGGCGGAGGAAGCTACTCGCACCGGGGCGGGCGTTGGGCGGGGTGAAGGCGGCGAAGACGGCGTCGTCGTTGACCCGGATGATCTGCACGGAGTCGGCGGAGGCGTAGGCGATGGTGAGCCAGTAGGTGCCGGGCGAGACGGAGGGCAGGGTGAAGTTGAGATTCCACTTCCATGGGTCGGGGCCGACGTAGTCGAGCGTGTGGGAGAAGTTGAGGGCGGTGGCCCAGGCGCCGGAGGCGACGTCGTAGTTGCGCGCGTTGGTGAACTCATTGACGTAGTTGAGCCACAAGGCGGGCGTGGCGTATTCGTCGCCGTGGCGAAACTCGCCGGCGCTGCGGTCGGGGATGCCGATCTCCCACA
>JAIXVY010000417.1 GCA_027482505.1 Opitutaceae bacterium
GGCCGTCCGCCTTGCTTCGTTTTTTCCGCGGCCTTGCGACGCGTGGCTCCGCGCCCGAATTCGCCGGACACAATCCCGCCGCGGCCTGGGCCATGGCGGGCATGTTCGCCGTGGCGGGCGGCCTGATCTGGACCGGCCTCGACGGCGGAGAAGATATCCACGAGGGGCTGGCCGTCGCCTTGCTGGCCTTGATCGGCGCGCATCTCGCCGGACTGGCCGCGCACTCCTGGCGGCACCGGGAAAACATCGCCCTCGCGATGGTGGACGGCCGCAAGCGCGCCGCCTCCGGCGCCGGCCTTTTGCGCCACGGCTGGGTCGGCGGCCTGCTCGCCTGCTCGTTGCTCGCCGTCTGGGCCGGAGCCCTCTGGCGCGGCTACGACGCCCGCGGCGGCACCCTCCGTCTGCCCGGCCTGAGGGCCCCGCTTGATCTCGGCGAAGGCGCCGAAAGCGAAGGCGCGCGCGGCGAAGGCCGGTCGGAACGCCGCCACGAATCCCGCGAAGACTGAATTTTTTCCTAACATACCATGGTCGCCCTCCACAAAGAACCCGATCCCCTCGTCGCCGCCCTGCGTGAATTCGCGCCGGTGACTCCCCGCATGGAATCACACCTGGAGGCGGCGATAACCCAGGCCGCGGGCGAGACCGGCAAGCTCATCCGCGCCCGGCTCGCGCACGAGGCCGCGCGCCGCCACGGGCTGGACGAGCCGGAGGCGCTCCAACTGGCCTGCGCGATCGAGTATTTCCACACCGCCTCGCTCCTGCTCGACGATCTGCCGTGCATGGACGACGCCGCGGTGCGCCGCGGCCTGCCCTGCGTGCATCGGGTGCATGGCGAGGCCACCGCCATCCTCGCCGCCCTCGCCTTGATCAACCGCGCTTACGCCCTCGTCGGCTTCGCCTTCGCGGACCAGTCCGCGGCGGTGCGGCTCCAGGCCGTCGCCTGCGTGGACGGCTGCCTCGGCCCGGCCGGCCTGGTCGGCGGTCAGGCGTCCGATTTGCGCTACGGCGAAACGCCGGGCGATGCCCGCGCGGTGGCCCGCATCGCCGCGGCCAAGACCGGCGCGCTGTTCTGGCTGGCGGTGTTTCTGCCCGCCCTGCCCGCGGTCGCCGACGCGAGCGAGCGCCGCGATCTGAAGCGGCTCTGCGTGTATTGGGGCCTGGCCTTCCAGGCGATGGACGACCTGGGCGACGTGCTGCATCGCGGCGACTCCGCCGGCAAGTCCTCCGGACGCGACCGCGCCCTGGCGCGGCCCAACCTCGCCCTCGTGCTCGGCCTGCGCGGGGCCCGCGCCCGCGTCTCCCGCCTCGCCGCCCTGGCCGGGGCCGCGGCCGATCGTCTGGCCGCGCGCGGCTCGCGCTGGGATTACCTCGCCCGCTTCCACGCCGAGTGCTTCGCGCCGGCCTGGCGCGTGGCATACGCCGCCACCGAGAGCCTGGCCGCCGCCTGAAAGCGCCCAGCCCATGATCCGTTTTCGATATCTCACCCTCGCGCTCACCAATCTTCGCCGGCACCGGCTGCGCGCCCTCATCGGCGTGGCCGGCATCGCCTTCGGGGTGGCGGCCATGCTCGCCATCCTCGCCGTCGTGCACGGGGCCATTGGCATGTTCGAGCGCATTCTCAACACGGACAGCGACTACCTCGTGTTCGAGCGCAAGGTGTCCGACCTGTTCTTCAGCTCCGTGACCCCGGACCAGCTCGCCGCGGTGCGGGCCCGCCCGGAGGTGGCCGAGGCGCATCCGATGCTCTTCGGCATCGTGTCGGCCGAGGACCACCCGGTCGTCACGTGCTTCGGCATCGAGGCGGCGGACCCGCGCCTGCGCCGCGCCCACTGGCTCTCCGGCTCGCCCGAGCGATTCGGGCAAAAGGCCGGGGAGATCTTCCTCGGCTCGCGCGCGGCCGAGTTTCTGGAGGCCCGCGCCGGCGACACCGTCGAGATCGGCCGCGGCGAGTTCACGGTGGGCGGCGTGTTCCGCACCGAGAACGGCTTCGAGGACGGCGGCGTTTTCCTGCCGCTAAAAGAAGCGCAGGCGTTTTTCCACCGCGAGGACACCGCCTCGATCGTGGCGGTGAAGTTGCGCGACGCCGCGCGCGGCGCGGAGTTCAAGGCCGCGCTCGAGGCGGCGGAGCCCGGCGTGATGGCGCTCGAGAACCGCGAGTTCAGCCGCAGCTACAACAGTTTCAAAATTCTCCACGTCACGGCGTGGGCGGTCGGCCTGTGCGCCTTCGTGCTGGGCGGCCTGGGGGTGGCCAACACCATGCTGCTATCGGTCTTCGGCCGCATCCGCGAGCTGGCCGTCCTGCGGGTGTGCGGCTTTAGCGCGGGCCAGGTGGCCGCGCTGGTGCTGGCGGAGTCGCTCGTGCTCGCCACCGCGGGCCTCGCGCTCGGCGCGGTCCTAGGCGGCGCGGTGCTCGCGGTGCTGGCCCGGCTGCCCGGTTTGCAGGGCTACCTCTCGGCCCGCCTGACCGCCCCGGTGGCGGCGGGCGTAGTGGCCACGGCCTTTGTCACCGCGCTGGCCGGCGCGCTTTATCCCGCGTGGCACGCGTCGCGCATACAACCGGCGGAGGCTCTGCGTTATGAATAATCCCCTCGCTCCGGCCGACGGTCGCGGCGCCCCGCTCGCCGTGGCCCGCGATGTCTGGAAAAGCTATGATCGCGGTCGCGTGGAGGTGCTGCGCGGCGCGTCCCTCACCGTGCGCGCCGGCGAGCTGGTCGCCCTCTGGGGCTCCTCCGGCTCGGGCAAGAGCACGCTCCTTCATCTGCTGGGCGGCCTCGACACGCCCGACCGCGGCGAACTTCAGGTCTGCGGCCTCGATCCCCGCGAAGAACGCGCGCGGCTGGAGCTGAGGCGCCGCCACCTCGGCTTCGTCTTCCAGCTGCACAACCTCGTGCCCGACCTCACGGTCGAGGAGAACATCCGCCTGCCCGCGCTCGCGCTGGGGGCCGGCCCGGCCGAGATGGCGGCGCGCGTGCGCGTGCTCGCCGATCGCGTGGGCCTCGCCGACCGGCTGCGTCATCGCGCCCAGGATCTTTCCGGCGGCGAGCGTCAACGCGTGGCCATCTGCCGCGCGCTGATGAACTCCCCGCGTCTGCTGCTTGCCGACGAGCCCACCGGCTCGCTCGACGAGGCCACGGGCGAAAACGTCTTCGCCCTCCTGCGCGAACTGGCCCGGGCGGAGCGCGCGGCGGTGCTGCTTTGCACGCACGAGCGCCGCTTCGCCGAGGCCTGCGACCGGCTGCTGCGGGTGCGCGCGGGGCGGGTGGAGGAAGTGTGAACCCCGGGGATTTCCAGTCCGTCCTCGCGCGCGTCGCGCGCCGCCACGCGCTAGGCTGGCTGGTCGCGGCCAACGCCGTGGGCTGCCTGCTCGCCGCCGCGCTGGTCTGGCCCGCGCTGGGCGAGGGCTCTGCCGCGTTTGCCTACGGGCGCTGGATGCCCGTCCACCTTAACGGCCAACTCTACGGCTGGTGCGCGCTGCCGCTCGTGGCCGCGCTGCTGTCCGCCTGCCTGGAGCCGCGCCACCCGTCGGCGGCGACGCACGCCCGCGCGGTCCTCGGCGCGTGGAGCGCGGCCCTCGTGCTCGGCGCGGCGGCGTGGCTCGGCGGCGTGACGAGCGGAAAACTCTTTCTCGACTGGGCGGGCTGGGCCCGGCCCTTGCTCGGCACGGCGATGGCCGCGCTCTGGGCCGTGCTCGCCGCCCATCTCTGGTGGGGGCGCGATCGCGCGCGCACGCTCAGGTGGCGCGCGGCGGCCGGCCTGCTCGCGGGCCTGACCGCGGTGCCCTCCTTGCTCTACTGGTCGGCCGGGCGCGAGGTGTATCCCTCGGTGAATCCCCACAGCGGCGGGGCCACCGGCGCGTCGCTGCTCGGCTCCACGCTCGGCATCGTGGCCGTCTTTGGCCTGCTGCCCGTCCTGCTCGGCGTCGAGCGCAGGCCCGGACGCGGCGTGGCGTGGTTTTGGTGGGCGCTCGCCGCCTCGTTCGCGGCCTTCGGGCTGATCGACCACGGTCACGCCTCCCATCACGCTCTGGGGCAGATCGTCGGCTTGGGCCTGCTTCTCGTTTGGATTCCCTTGCTCTGGGCCTACGGCGCGGCGTGGAGCTGGAGCCCGGGCGCGCGGCGCTGGGCCCTGGCCGCGGCAGCCTGGTGGGCCGTGCTGGTGGCAAGCGGCTGGGCGACTTTCCTGCCCGGACTTTCGGAGGCGTGGAAGTTCACCCACGTCCTCGTGGCCCACGCGCATCTGGCGATGGCGGGGCTGGTGACGGCGGTTAACTTCGCCGTGCTGCACGAGCTCGATCGAGCGCGGCCCGTCGGCGGGCGCCGGCTTTTCTGGACCTGGCAGCTCGCGACCCTCGCGCACGTCGCGCTGATGTTTTTTCTCGGCGCGCGCGAAGAGGCGGCCGCGGCGGACCTCTTCTACGGCGTCGACTGGACGCGGTGGATTTTCGCCGGCCGCTTGCTCGCCGGGCTGGTCATGCTCGGCGCGGCGGCGGCGGCGTGGGCGGGCGAATTTCGCCGGGGACGGACACTTTCATGAAGACGATCGACACGATGAAACTGGCGCGGGGTCTGGCCCTGTGCGCGGGAGCGATGGACGCGGCCACGGGCGCAGGCTTGGTGGCGCAACCCGGCTGGACGCTCGCGGCCATGGGCGTCGCCGCGCCCGGCGCGGAGGCGCTGGTGTTTCTGCGCTGGGTGGGCGCCTTCGTCGGCGCGGTGGGCGCGAGCTACCTCGTGGCGCTGGCTCGGGGCGGCGCGCCGCGTTTGCGGGCCCTGTTTGAGTTCACGATCTTGTTTCGCGTCGCGGCGGGCGGCTACTGCGCGGTCGCGGTGCTGGCCGGCACGCTCGAGCCGCGCTGGATCATCGTGGCCCTGACCGACGGCGCGCTCGCCGCGGCGCAAATCTGGCTGCTGGGCCGGAGGGACTGGAGCCATGTTTGAGCCGGGATCATGCAGATGTGCGGGTCGCATCGGGGCGATCTGGCGGCACCTTTCGGCTGGGCCCTCGGCTCAAAATACCCTCCGGGTATTCCTTCGCTCGGTCCGCGCCGA
>JAIXVY010000204.1 GCA_027482505.1 Opitutaceae bacterium
CGCCGCCTGCCCCGCCGAGCACCGGGCCGCGCTCGTCGCGCTGTTCTCCTATCCTTGGGTTTTCCATCCCTTGTCTTCGCGCGGATTGCTTCCCTTCGCCGCCGACCAAGCGCCCCGCCCCGCCGCCTGGCGCCGTCTGGCGCGGGAGTTGACGCCGCCCGCGCTTGCCCGGCTGCTGCATAAATGGGCCGCGCCTCGGCGGGCATCCAGCCCCCGCGGTTGAGCCATGCGCCTGCTTTTCTGCACCACGGACGGGGCCGGAGCCTTCAACGGCATCAACGCCTGGCTGCTCGATTTTCTCCCCGCGCTCACCGCCGCCGGCCATCAACCGCTGGTCCTGCTCTTCTGCTGGTCCCCGCCGCGCGAGTGCCACACCTACCCGCTTCTGCTCGAACGCGGAATAGAAGTCCGGACCGTGTATCCCCGGCTCTACACCGAGGCCGCCGTCCGGCGCTGCCTCAAAGAGGCCCGAGGCTTCAAACCCGACGTGTTCCTCGCCAGCCATGTGCTGCCCGCCCTCCTCGCCCTTCCGGCCCTCCGCGCCGCCGGCATCCCGGGTGTTTCCATTCTGCACAACGACGATGAGGAATACCTCGCCAAGGCTTCGCTGGCCGCCGACGCCACCGTCGCCGTATCGCAATCCTTGCTGCGCCTGATTCCCGCCGACGGCCGCATCGCCCGTTTCATCCCCTACGGCGTCTCGCCGTCGCCACGCGTCGCCCAGGCGCCCCTCCCGGACGGCCCCCTGCGTCTCGTTTACCACGGCCGTGTCGCCAACACCCAAAAGCGCATCGTCGACATGGCCGCCGCCCTTGCGCGCCTGTGCCGCGCCCGACCCCGCGTCCACGCCGACCTCTACGGCTCCGGACCGGACGAGGACCTCCTTCGCGCCCAATTGGCCCGCGACGACGCCGACGGACGCGTGCGTTTTCTCGGGTCGCGCTCCGCCGGCGAGATAAAAAACCTGCTTCCCGACTACCACGCCTCCGTGCTGCTCTCCGACTTCGAGGGCCTCCCCGTTTCCGTTCTGGAATCCATGTCCGCCGGGCTGGTGCCCGTCTGCCTTCGCACCGCCAGCGGTTTGCCCCAGCTCCTGCGCGACGGCGAAAACGGATTCCTCCTCGCCGACCGCGACCAGGATCTCGACCGCGCCGTCTCCCGCCTTCTCGCTTCGCCGGAGGAATGGAACCGCATGGCCCGCTCCGCGCGGGAAACCATCCACCGGGATTTCTTCTCCGACTCCTGCGCCCGCCGCTGGTGCGATCTGCTCGAGGAAATACCCGCGCCGCTTGCCGCGCCCGCCGTCCGGGCGCTTCCGCCGCCCCTGCCCGCCCTCGCGGCCGAGGACGCCCGCCACCCCGGCCTGCCGCGCGCCGTATGGCGCTGGCTGCGCTTCGGCCCCCCCGCCGCCCCCCTGCCCTGGTAAGCCCGTGTCCACGCCCGCCGTCACCCTGCTCGTCCCCTGCTACAACGCCGCGCGCTTCCTGCCGCGGCTCGCGGAGCACGTGCGCCGCATGTCCGTCCCCTTCGCCCGCGTCCTCTGCTACGACGACGGCTCGAAGGACGACACCGCCGCCGTCGCCCGCGGCCTGGGCTGGGAAATTCTCTCGCCCAACGCGAACGGCGGCGTCTCCCGCGCGCGCAACCGCCTCGCCTCCGCCGCATCCACGGAGTGGATACATTTCCACGACGCCGACGATCGCATCCACCCGGATTTCCTCGCGCGCCTGCTTCCGCTGGCGGACGCGTCCGCCGACGTGGTGAGCTGCGACGCCGACTGGATCGCCGAGGCGGACGAGCGCGTCGTCGTCTCCTGGCGCTACGACGGCCCCGCGCTCGTCTCCGATCCCGCCGCCCATCTGCTCGTCCGTCCCATGGGCCTGAACAACTCCCTGCTCCGTCGCGAGGCGTGGGAGCGGATCGGCGGCTGCGACGAGACCCTCGCCATGTGGGAGGATGCCGACGTGCATCTGCGGCTCGCGCTCGCCGGCGCGCGCTGGCGGCACGTCCCCGAGGTCCTCACCTGGTCGCTGCGCAACGAGGCGAGCTTCAGCCACGACTACCGGCGCAACTGGCGCTGCCGGCTGCAAGCCCTGCGAAAATACGCCGCCACGCCCGAAGTCGCGCGCCTCGCCCCGCTCGTCGCGCTCGAGGCGGAGCGCGCCGCCGACGAGATGCTCGCCCTGGGCGACCGCGAGGCCGCGCGCGAGGCCGTCGCCCTCGCCTCGAGCCTCGGCCTCCGCGTGCCCTCCACCCGCAACCCGCTGCTGCGCGCCGCGCGCGCCATCCTGCCCGCGCTCGCCGCCCTGCGGCTGCGGCGAGCGCTGCGCCGCATCGCCGCCTCCGGCTCATGAGCTCGCCGCGCGCAGACGGAAACTCCATCGGCTTTGTCCGCGCGTTTCTCGCCGGCCTGGTCGTTTATTCCCACGCCTACTACCTGGGCGACTTCGGCGCGGAACCGCTTCTTGGACTCACCGGCGGCACCGTCATCGCCGGCACCCTCGCCGTGCAGGCCTTCTTCGTGCTCAGCGGCCGCCTGATCGCGGAGAGCTGGATGCGCCGGCCCCGGCTCGGAGTTTTTCTCGCGCACCGCGCCTTGCGCCTGCTGCCCGCGCTCTGGGTCTGCCTCGCGGTCGTGGCCTTCGGCCTCACCGCCCTTTTGCACCTGACGCGGCCGGCGACCGGCGCCTCCTGGGCGCAACTGTTGCCCGAGGCCTGCTCCTACGTGTTCCGAAACCTGTTCCTGCCCCGCACCCAGATCGAGGTGGGACCTTATCCCGGCGACGACTGGAACGGCTCGCTTTGGACGCTTTTCTACGAGGGCGCCGCCTACCTCATGGTCGCAGCCCTCGGACTCTGCTCCCTCCTCGGCAAACGCCGCGCGCTCGGCGCAAGCCTGCTGCTCGTCCTCCTCGGCTTGAATCTGATCTGGCATCTCGCGCCGGGGCTGCTGCCCGCGCCGCTGCCGCGTCTCTTCGACACGCCCGGCAAGCAGCTCACGCTCTACTTTTTTGCCGGCATGCTGTGGGCGATGCTCCCCGCGCTGGACCGATGGACGGCGCGCCGCGGCGTCGGACCGGGCTCCCTGGCGCTGCTCACGGTCGCGATGCTGCTCGGCTGGCACGACTGGGCCGGCTTCCTGCTGCTCCCTCCCGCGCTCTTCTGGCTGTGCGCGGCGCTTCCGCTGCACGGCTTCGAAAAAGCGGTCGGCGGCGACTACAGCTACGGCCTGTATCTTTACGGCTATCCGGTTCAGCAGACCCTGGCCTGGTTTGGCGCCCCCGCCTGGGGTTTTTGGCCTTGGTTCCTAGCCGGGCTCGCCGGCTCCGCCGCGCTGGCGGTGCTGAGCTGGCATTTGGTGGAAAAAAACGCGTTGGCCCTGCGGCGGCGTTTGCCAACGTCGGCTCCGTCCGCCCCATGAACCAGCCCTTCGCCGCCCGCCTTTTCGCCGCGATCGACGCCCTGCGGTCGCGCCTCGCGGTCGCAGCCGCCCGGCTGTGCGGCGCGCGCATCGGCCCCCGCTGCGCGCTCGGCTCCGGCTGCGATTTGCGCCTCGGCATGGACTCGCCGCGACGCGGCGTGATCGAGATCGGCGCGGACGCGCGCCTGGACGCGGGCGTGATTCTTCACCCTCACGGCGGCGCCATCCGCCTCGGGCGCGATGTTTTTCTCGGCCCCGGCGTGGTCGTCTACGGCCACGGCGGCGTCGAGATCGGGGACGAGTGCCTGATCGCCATGCACTGCCGCATCCTTTCCGCCGAACACACGCTGGCCCCCGCCGGCGTCGCCATCCGCACGCAACCGGATGCGCCCAAACCCACCCGCCTCGGCCGCGATGTCTGGCTCGGCGCCGGCGTGACCGTCACCGCCGGGGTCAACATCGGCGAAGGCTGCGTGATCGGCGCCGGAGCCGTCGTGACCAAAGATCTGCCTCCTTTTTCCATCGCGGTCGGCGCGCCCGCCCGCGTCGTGGGCCGGCGTCCCTCCGTATGAAACTCTCCGTCCTGGTCTGCACCCACAACCCTCGGCCGGCCTACATCGGACGCGTCCTCGACGCGCTCGCCGCGCAGTCGGCGCCTCCCGACTGGGAGCTCATCGTGGTCGACAACCGCAGCCAGCCGCCCTTGCGCGACTGGCTCGACCTGTCGCGTTTCCCCGGGGCGCTTCTGCTCGAGGAAGCCGAGGCCGGCTTCACCCCCGCCCTCATAAAGGCCACGGCGGCCGCGACCGGCGACGTCTGCCTGATGTTGCACGACGACAACGTCCTTCCCCCCGGTTACCTCGCCGAGATCGCGCGCATTGGCGCGGAGTGGCCGCGCCTCGGTGCCTGGGGCGGCGGCTACGAGCCGGAATTCGAGGAGCAGCCCGACCCCGCGCTCGCGCCTTACCTCGCCTACCTAGCCATCCATCCGGTGAAACAGGAGCGCTGGTCCAACGCGCTCTACGACTACGGCGCCGCCCCCACCGGCGCGGGCATGGCGGTGCGGACGGACGTGCTCCGCCGCTACACCGACACGGTGCGGCGCGACGAGCGCCGCCGCGGCCTCGGCCGCCACGCCGCCCACATCACGTCGTGCGAGGATTTCGACATCGCCTTCACCGCGATCGATCTCGGCTACGGCACCGGCGTCTTCCCGTCGCTGATTCTTCGCCACCTCATCCCGGCCGGACGCGTCCAGCGCGCCTATCTTGAACGACTGGTCGAGGGCCACGCCTACTCCACCGTTCTGCTGCATTCATTCCGGGGATCGGCCACTCCCCCGGCCCGCGGCCCGCTCGCCGCGCTTCGGCGCTGGCGCCGACGCAGGCGGCTCTCCGCGGTGGAGCGCGACGTGGAGCGAGCCTATCACGCCGGCGAACAACGCGCCCACGCCGCCCTCGCGCGCGCCGGCGACGCGGTCTGATTCCAGGCAAGCGTCTGCTCAGCGCTTCTCGTCCCAACCGGAGAGGCGCAGCCACTCGAAGGCCAGGCCGACGCCCAGGACGCGCGATATCCAGCGCAATCGCCCGCCCCGGTCGGGCACGCACACGACGCCGCACCGTTCCGCCAAGGCCGCCGCGCGGCGCGTCGCCGCGACGTCGCCGCGCTCGTGTAGTTGCCAGGCCAGCGCCAGCACGGCCGGTCCGAGACGGCTCCGCAGTCCGGCCGGCCAGCGCGCCGCCAGATCCTCCAGACAGACCAGTTTCAGACGCGCGATTTTCGCCGTCGGGACCGAGTGGAATGTGGACCCCGCCCGCAGCCGCCAATCGGTGAGCACGCGATCGGTGTAGGCGAACTCAAGGCCGGAGGCCGCGATCCGCAGCAGAAAGTGCAAGTCCTCGTGGATGCGCAGCGCCTCGTTGTAACCGCCCAGCCCGAGCAGCGCCTCGCGCGGATAGGCCGCGGCGTTGAAGTGAAGAAAACGCTCCAGGAAAAAACCGACGCGGTCCGCTCCCCGCGGGAGATCGGGGAACCGGTCCTCGCTCGCGTGACCGCTATCCTCCCAAACCCGGCGGTAGGCGCAGCAGGCCGCCCGGCCGGGCCCCACACCCTCGCTCAAGACGCGCGCCAGGTCGGGATCGGGCCGGTCGTCGATGTCGTGGAAATGCACATACTCGGCGCTCGCCGCCTCCAGCAACCGGTTGCGCGCATGGGCCGCGCCGCGATTCACGCCGCCGCGGATGACGCGTTGCCCCGCCTCCTCCAGCCGCCGCGCGGTGTCGTCCGACGAGGCGTCGTCGAAAAAAATCACCTCGTCGTAGGGCCGCGTCTGCGCCGCCACCATGGCGAGAAACGGGGCGACGAAGCGCTCCGCGTTGTGGCAGGGCACGAGCAGGGCGAGACGTTTCATGCGCCCGGCGCCTCCGCCGCGTCGCGGCCCGAGCGCAGGCGCTCCACGAAGCCCGCGATCCGGCGCGCGTGCGCGTCGAACGTGTAGGAGGCGATCAGCGTCTCTCTCGCCCGCCGGCCCATCTCGACGCGCCGCGCCTCGTCGCCCAGCAGGGCGACGGCTTTTTCCCGCGCGTCGGCCCCGCCCTTGGTCCAGCAGATCGCGTCGCCGAAAATCTCCCGGCCGGTCGGCAGCAGATCGGAAAGAATCGCGCACTCGCAGGCCGCCGCCTCGAAGATCCGCGAGGTCGGCATGTCGGCCGCGAAATGACCGTCGCCATGCACCGAGAGCACGATCTTGGCCGAGCCATACAGGGCCGGCACCTCGGGCGGAGGGATGGACCCGCGCGCGTGCGCCGCGTAGCGCGTGCCTTCCCAACCCGATCCGTGGATGGCGAGATCGAGACCGGGAATGTCGAGCAGGGGGTCCAGGTAGCGCGCCAAGGTCTCCGGCCCGCGACCCGCGATGTTGTTGGCGCAGAAAACCACGTCGCGCCGCTTCGGCACCGCCTGCGGACGGTAGGCCTCGGGATCGGCCGACATCGGCAGCCAGAACTTTTTTCCCGCCGCCGAGGCGGCCATCTCGCCGCGCGAGGCGAAAAGAAATCCGGCGAAACGCGGATCGCGCTCCGCCAGCCGGAAGTGCCCGGGCACCTGCGCCCAATACAGGTTGAGACAGGCGCGCGGCAGCACGACCCGGTAGGGCAGTCCGGGAATGTCCCCCGTCGGATACATCGCGATCATCACGTCGTAGCCGCCGCGCTCGAGCGGATGCGTTTGCGCGCTCACCACCTCCGCCGTGTGGCCGAGCCGGCGAAAACCCTCGGCCAATCCGCGCGCCATGCACTCGTCCCCCCAAACCATGCCGCCCTGGTAGGTGTTGATGACCACGGTCTGGATGCCGACGTGGTAGCGCCCGCGCCGCAGCCGGCCGCGCCAGCCGGGATAACGGGCGCCCGCGCGCGCCAACGAAACGCCTTCGCCGAGCCAGGCCCGGGTTCGCCGGGCTAGCCCGCGCGCGATCCGGAGGATCATGCCGCGCCTTTCCCGGACCGCCCGCCGCACGGGGCGCCATCGCAAATGCTCGTCGTTAAGGTCGCCATTTTGTCGAAACCGGAGCGCCCAGCACGCAAGCGCCTCATCCCCCCGTCAAGACGACAACCCTACGCCATTACGCTCCTTCCGAAACACGTGCTTGAACCCGTCCGCGCTTTCCGGAGCCATAGTGACCGACCGCCCGGCCATGGCCCGGGGCCATGCCGACCGCCGATGCCCCTTTCGCTTTCCGTCATCCTCTGCACCCGTGATCCCCACGCCGGACGCCTGGCGCGCACGCTCGCCGGCCTGGGATCGCAGACCCTTCCCTCGGAGCGTTGGGAATTGCTGCTGGTGGACAACGGCTCCTCGCCCGCGCTAGGCCGCGGTTCGTTGCCTGCGCCCGGCTCCTCGCTGCTCAATTTGCGCGTCGTGCCCGAACCCGCGCCCGGACTGACGCCCGCCCGGCTGCGCGGCATCGCGGAGGCGCGCGGCGAAGTCCTCGTCTTCGTCGACGACGACAACGTGCTTTCGCCCGCTTATCTCGCCGCCGCCCTCGCCGCGTTCGAAGCCTCGCCCGCCCTCGCCGCGGCCGGAGGCCCCGTGCGCCCCGAGTTCGAGGCCGCGCCCCCGGCCTGGACCGGCGAATTCCACGGCCTGCTCGCGCTCCACGACCACGGCCCCGTGCCTCTCGTCGCCCGGGGCGCGGTCGACGCGCCCTGGCCGGACTTCGCGCCGGTCGGCGCAGGTCTCTGTCTGCGCCGAGCGGCCGCGCTCGACTACGCCGCGGCTCTGCGCCGCGATCCCGCCCGCGCCGCGCTCGAC
>JAIXVY010000017.1 GCA_027482505.1 Opitutaceae bacterium
TGACCAGGTGTCCACCGATAAATCCGCCAGCTCCGCAAACCAATGCTGTCTTCATTGATCAGATCCCTCTACGTTAGGTTAGCCGTTGCCCGGTGATTTACCTGGTGCGGACGCGCCCTTCAGTGCGGCGGAGACCCGCGCCAACATGTCATAAATTTCCTCACGGCTGTATTGCGCCATAACTTTCTTTTCGGCTTTCATGATCTCGCCGACAATTCGAAATGCCGCATACTCGTGGGACCAATTATACTCTTCCATCTTAAAATCCCTCTGTTGGCGATATTTGGATCATGCTGCCCTTACCTCTGTGGGTTGAGGCAATTTGCGGATGCGTGAAGGCTGTTCGCTCTGCAGGTTGTTGGTCCACCAGTTCGAAAAGCGGGCGATGTCTCGTCGTGACACATCGCGCTCTTTGCGGAAGGTCATCAGGAGATTGGTGGCCAAAGCCCCATTCTCCCCGAAGACGAAGCTCGGGACACGGTCGCTGAAGGAATCCTCGGGCCAGTGCCGCTCCAGCGCTGCGGGGTCTATCTGCGCTACCGGTCCGTCCAGCATTTCAAAACCGAGCATTTCCAACCAGGCGTCGCGGAACCGTTCACCGGCGAAATAGCCCCGGGGAACGGAGACCTCGTCGGTCGTGCCATCGACCCGGGCTTGGCAGGTGATGAAGGCATACCCACCAGGGCGGAGCGCCGAACTCAAGCCTCGCAGCAGTCGCGGCAACCCCTGTAAACCCCTGATAAACAGGCCATTTTGCATCAAAACAACGCCATCGAACTGCTGTTGTATGTCCTGCGCCCCGTTCAACCATTCAACGCCGCGTGGCGCTCGGCCCGCCCAATGTGGCAACTGTGATCGCCAATCATTGTCGGGCGCGAACTCGTCCACGACATGAAGCGGATCCATCGCGGTCACTTGTGCGCCCGACTGATCAGCAAATACGGCCAAGCATTCTGGATGGTGAGCCATAACCAATATGGATGGCTCCTTGGACAGGCCGAGTTGCGAATCCATCTGATGAAGCAGCGCCGTGCGTTCCCAAGTCCAGATTTTCCGGCGCAGACTTTCCAGTGCTTCGGTACCATTGAAATAACGCATCGCCATGCGCCCAAAATCAACATCGTCCCAGTCTGACGGGCTGGCCAAGCGCGAAGATGGCAAATGCTGATCACTCGGAATCACGTTGAGCGGCGCGACCTGCTTCGCCAGCCTTGCTCTCGGGGAGGCCGCCGCCAAGCGTTCGCTGATGTTGGCAGCCCTTGCCGGATCCAGCCCGGCCATCTCCTGCCCCAACCGCATGCCCAGCATCACGCAAAGAATGCTGGCCATGCCGGCTGCGGCCGACCATGCAGAGGCCTGCGCGCTGGCAACCTTCAACGGCTTCACCAGGTCGATCAGGCTGCGCAGTTCCGCAACCGAGATTGCGACCCGGCGGCCGAGCGCAACGGCCAGTTCGTGGCGCAAATCAGTGACGCCGGATCGGCGAACCGTGACTTCCTCTGCCAACTCTCCAACAAAGCCGTGCCGTACACGGCTGCTGAACGGCGTCATGGTCATGCGGACATATTGGTTAAACAGGCGTTCGAACTGATTGTTCACGACATTCACGCCAATGAACTTGCGTGGCGGTGCGGCGCGCATGGCCTGCGCCGCCAACTCCTCGAGCGCGGCTTTCTCGAAAAGAACCGCCAGCCGCACCTGCCGCAGCCCCGCATCCGCTTCTGCCACCAAGCCGAGTTCGACAACGAAGGCGTTGTGGACCGCGATCAACTCAGACTGCTCGACACGCTGGACGAGCCTGTGATTGTCCGGCAACCAACTGAATTCGTGGGTGATCAATACACGCCCGGCAAATCCGGCCGCATCGAGGGCCTCTAGCATCGCCTCGAAGCAATCCGGCCGACATCCGGCATAGCCGATGACCGCGTCGTCCGGCAGCGTGGACAAGGCATCGGCCAGGAATGGCAGCATGTGATCGACCTCATAAGAGAGATCGTCGAAGCCTTCCAAATTATACCGTGAAACATAGGTATCGATGGTGGCGGATTTCTTGATGGCCTTGGTAATGCCGCGCTGGTAGCGGGCATGCACGCCGTTCTCCAGCCGCATCAGCGGGATATCAGCGTCTGCGAAGCCCCAGTTGTTGCGCTGGCCAGGTAGATCCGGGCGCAGGATCTTGTCGACGAAGCGGACGGAGTCATTTTCCACCCGATCGCGCCGGTGATAGATTGAAGCAAGCTTGGTGTGATCGCAGTGATAGCCCTTCATCACATGACCAGCCGACAGAATTTCACCACGCAGTGCGGTCATGCGCTTCGCGATGTTGCTGTCGACATGCCAGCCGAGGATCATTTCCTCGTCGAAGGCGTCGATGCGGAAGAGGTCTTCCCGCAGGAATAGCTGGAAGTCCCCGGGGCCGTCGAAGATGATGTGCTTGCCACCATATACGACGTCATCGAGATGGAAGCGCCTGGACCAATGGGCGATGTCGCGAATGATGGCGGGGCCATCACTGCGCACCATACCCTCCCAAAGGCCTTCGGGGATTTCGAAGCGGGGCAGATGATAGAACCCGTCGGGCAGCTTTCCGACGGTGCTCGACAGACTGGCGCCTGTCTCCCGCGGAATGAAAACCATGTCGGTGTTGGTTGATAGAACCCAACGGTTCTGGGGGTTGGAACGGCGGATCGCCACGTTGCGCGCCTGCGGCTCGACTGCCACAAGATGCGTCCGACCAGCGACACGCGCATGCAGGGATGGCCTCACCCGCAGCACGCGGACAAACCGCTTGGCACGCTCGGTCAGCGTGTCGGCAATCGCTTCGAGGAATGTCGGAATGTCGTCGGGCGTGTTGTAATCGACATAGAGAATTTCATCGCCAGGCTGATCCAGCATCTCCGCCATGCCGTTGATGCTGATCGCCGCGCGCTTGTGTAGATTATACCCATGGCCATCGTTGCGGCCATAAACAATGATGGATAACATAATGATCTTCCACCCCGCCGGGTTGGCCGCAGCCACGATGCGATGCAACATATCATCACGCACTCGATCGTATAGCACTTAATTGTGAAGAAGCAAAGTCTCGCGACGCCTATCATTTCCGAGCGGCTATTCGAGGCGTTCTCGAATTACGCCGACTCCCACTGATCAGAGCTGTCGCGCGCAGCCACGCATGCCAATGGACAGGATGCGTCATGGCTGATCGACCGGCGGGCCGCGGCGGCGCGCCCTGCGGCGGGGCACGTCCGTCAAGGTGGTGAAAGCAGCGAAAGTGTCTCAGCTGGCCGCGGTTCAGGCGGCGGGGTTGAAAGTTGCAGGGTTTCAACTGCGGGCATCCCAGCACTCCCATTGTCCAGCATGCTGGGCGGGCAGGCTTCAATGCGCGCTGCCCTTTCACGCAAGGCGCGGATTGAGCCAGGATTGCACGCCATCCCCGAATTGGATGACGCCGTATGGCGTGGCATTGGCCTGGTTGCATGGATAGTCATGCAGGTTGCGCCAGCCGGCCGCGCGGAACAACCGCCGCAGGCCGGTGTCGATCGAAGCCCCATGCGTACCAATATGCACCCGCCGCACCTTGGCCATCATCGTGGCCATGCTGGCGGTGCACACATCCAACTCCGCGCCCTGGATATCCATGTCCAGCAGGTCCACGTGTTCGATGCCATCCAGAACCTGGTCCAATGTCAGTGCCGGAACCTCGATCGTCTGGACCTGGGGGTATTCCTTGCTCTGCACTTTCTTGCCCGAGACGATCGCCTGGCCATACCAAGCGCCCGAATGACCCGAACTGAAGCTGACCGTCCCAGCCTTGCCCGCGACCGCAGCCTCGATCAACCGATGCTTCGCCGGGTCCAGATCATTGTTTCGAAAATGCTCCTGCAGCCATCGAAAATGTTGCGGTTCGGCCTCTACCGCGACCAGATGGAGCGGCTTGCCGGCCAGCCCCTTGCGGCGCATGGCATTCCAGGCATCCACCACCCAGCGCCCGTAACCGGCCCCCAACTCAACCATGGTGAAGCTATCAGCGGCAGCATCGATTGCCTCCAGCATATCGGTCCACTCGAAATACTCTTCACTCGCCGCCGGCGGCGTCGGCGCAAAGAAACCCGGCTTCATGGGCGCCATACGCTCATTGAAATGCTGCGCCGTCAGGGAGCCCACCCAGTTCACGAAGAAGCCCGCCGGCACATCGCCACGCCACGGCGTGACCGCGCGAATGGACGGATGCTGATCTTCGTCGGCGATCGCGACGCGCGCGGGGGCATCCTTGGTGCCGGCGAGCGGCTCCGGCATGCGGACTGCATACTGCAAAAGCAGCAGGTCGAAATCGACCAGCGTCTCGTCCAAGCCATCATTGCGAATGATCAATTGGGCCGGCGCTTCTGCCAGCGTCGCGTCCAATTCAAGCACATGAACGCCTGGGCCTCGGACGAAAACCTGATGCAGCGCCGTCTTCTGCGTGACATCCACAAGGCATAGCCCCGCACCGCCATGGCGCACTTCGATCACCGCCCGCAGTATGATGCGCCCGGGCTTCGCAATGCTGTCCGGGATGGGCATGCGCGCCAGGTAGCCCCAGGCCTTCCAGACCCCTGACACATGCAACTTTCCATCGCCGCCGAAGCGGGCGGGTGTGCCGGGCAGGGCGGTCAGCAGCGAAGGCGCCAGATCGACCCACAAGCCA
>JAIXVY010000010.1 GCA_027482505.1 Opitutaceae bacterium
GAGCCCGGCGTGAGGCGCGGCGCCGGCGGCGGCTCGTACCAGCTGCCCGTCAGGTCGAACTGCCGGCTGTCGGGCGTGGTGGGGGCGGGGCGACGGCGACCCATGAGGTCAGGCCTCCGCCCCGTCGTCGCCGTCGGCATCGGGGTCGAGGAAGGCGAGGTCCTCGACCGTCTGCCAATAGAGGCGGAGCAGCTCGTCGCGCTCCTCCAGCTCGGCCCGTTCCTCGCGGGTCATCCCGAGCCGGTTCACGACCTTCTTCACGATGCCGGGGTTCAGCCCGGCCATCCTGAGCGTGCGGTATGTGTCGGAGATCGCGGCGTTGGCGTCGTCGATGATGGCCCGCTGCGCGCGGATGCGCTGGACGGCACCGCGGAGCATGTCCCGCTCACGGGGGCCGACCCGGTTGTCGCCCTCGCGTGCAGGTGCACGCGTAGCATCGATCGTGCCATCCGACGGCGATGACGTGTCGGAACCGGCAGGAGCCTGCGCAGGCGTCGCGGTGCCGGGCAGAGGGAGGGGGCGGCGGCCGCTCATGACTAAGCCGCCTCGCGGGCATGGTCATTGCCCGTAACGTCGACATGTCTACACTGACCTAAGGGGCGCACGCGGTGCAGGCGGTTCCCGCCGGCGTCGTAGCGCTCCGGAAACAGGGCCTCGACCGAGTAGCCCAGTGCGCGGGCGATCGCCTGCTCCTGGGGGAACGACGGGACGTGGAGCGCGCGGTAGACGGCGCTCCGGTTCCACCCGTTCTCGGCCGCGATCTTGTTGAGGCTGGTTCCGGCGTACTTCAGCTCGCCCATCACCCAGATGGCGCGCTGACGACTGTCGGCGAATTCGGGGGGAAGCGATGTGGGATCGACCATCGGGCGGATGCCTACTGTGAACATGTGGATAGACAAGCAGCCATAAATGTCATCGTCAAGACGTTTTCGCCGTTTCGGGCTTGGTGTTGGCTGACCTGCGCGCATACGGCACACGGGAAGTGCGTTAGATGGCTGAAAAGATTAGGAAATCCGGAATGCGCGAAACGACGAAACGCGCTGGGACAGCTTTTCGCTCTTTCCACGAGGAAGCCCGAAGAGCGACGGTCCGGATGGAGGTCGGTAACAGGATGCAGAAGGTTGTCGACTTTCTTGGCGTGAATCAGGCGAAAATGGCCGCCTTGATCAATGTCGCCCCGCGCACTTTGGCGAGATACCTAAAGGGAGAGACGTGCCCAACCGTAGATGAAGTGCAGCCATTGAAGGACCACGGCGTAAACATCAGCTGGCTCATGACCGGTGACGGCGAGATGTTGTCTGCCGGGTCTGCCGCCATAGCCTTTGCGGACGATTTTGTCTTAGTTCCGCGGTATGACGTTCGGGTCTCCGCCGGCGCTGGTGAGCCCGTTCACTCGGAGCAGGTTGTTGATCACCTCGCATTCAAGCGCGAGTGGGTACGGGACCGACTCCGCGTCAGGCCGGACGACCTGGCGTTGGTTCAGGTCGTCGGCGACAGCATGGAGCCGACATTGTCTGAGGGGGATCTGGCGCTCGTTCATCTGGCCGAGCGCCGGCTCAAGGATGGGGCAGCATATGTGATCGAAGACGCTGGCGAGCTGCGTGTGAAGCGCATCGCCCGCCGTCTCGGCGGTTCGGTGCTGGTGAAGTCCGACAACCCTCGCTATGGCGACGAAGAGATCTCGGGCGAGGCCGCCGAGCAGCTGCGGGTTCTCGGCCAAGTGATTTGGCATGGCGGTGTGCTGTGACCCCGTCGGAGGTTTCTCCGTGGACCATCAGGGCGCGGCAAAATGAAGGTGATGAGATAGGCGTCGACGCGCCGGTTCCAGTTTGGGACGGTAGTCGTCTCACTTCAGGTTGGAGGCATAGATAATGAAGGTGGCCAAGGCAGCGCTGCTGTCGCTCCTGTTCGCGAGCCCCGTGATGGCGCAGGACGATGACGATCGAGTGTTCGTTACCCTTGGAATGACAGACCGGCGGGAGTGTCACCTCTTTGTTTCGATATCCAACTTCACAAGGCAGACTATCGACGGCGCAACGGTGTCGTTCACCGTCCACATGCCCCTCCCGAATGGAACACGAAGAACTCTGCAGGCGATCAACTTGACTGCGCCCGTGCTCGATGACCGTGACTTCTGGGTTCAGTATGTGCCCATCGAGGAGTGTGTCCGGGACTTGACCGCTGTCCTGCGCTCCGGAGTGCGATGCGCCAGCCCTACAGCGAATTGTGAGGCCAAGACTGTTCTCCGCATCGGCAACTCCAGCGGCGGACGGGTTCAGTGGGACGACGCTTTTTCGCCGACAAGGCCCGCACGGTGACTTGTCCACAGGTCATCCCCAGGCGGCGTTCAATGCCCGATCAACGGGCGCTCGATCAGTGCCAAACCGATCGATAAATCTGATCACGCCGCGATCGGAATCGCGCGATCGGTGCCAAACCGCCCGTCGCGCCGATTTTTTTCGGGTGGCCCGCAACCCCGCGGATCAGTTGGGGGTTGGGCCGCTCGCCCTCTCGACGGGGTCCGCCCGGTCAGTGCCAAACCGATCGATACCCCACAGTTCAAAGCCGGGCGCTCACACGTGCGGTCCGCCGGCGCCGCGCCCGGTGCTCGACGAGGCGCTCGATCGTCGCACCGGCCGACGATCTGCGGTCGGCCGGGCGCACGGCGTTCTCGGCCATGGGCCGGGTGCAGGCGAGAACGGCCGCGTCACCGACGGTTCCACGCTCCTGGCGAAGCCGGCGGTTCTCGCGGCACAGACAGCGCAGCTCGTCGCGCTCGTCAGCGTCAAGGCCGGAGGCTGGCGTGCCGGGCGTGACACCGGTCCGGCCGGCGGCGGCCAACCACGAGCGGAGCGTACGGCTGCATCGTTCGGTCGCCGTGCGGGATCCTCGGGCGAGCGGCCGACGCGATGATCTGGGCCCGGAACTCGGCAGGGTAAGGGGGGGCATCGAGGCGGGAGAACACTCTCTTCCGCAAGTCAGAGGGTGTCCAACAAGCCGGGGCAACTCCAACTCCAGGCGACGACGACCGGGAGGCGAGCCCCGGACCGCTAGGGTGCACCCCCTCAGCGGGGCGGGGCGCAGAAGACGCGATAGAGGGTTTCCAGCACCGCTCGCACCTCCTCGCTCTCCAGCCGATAGAAGATCGCCTGTCCCTCGCGCCGCGTGCCGACGAGGCCCTGGAGCCGCATGCGGGCCAGATGCTGCGACGCGGCGGAGAAGTTGAGGCCGACCAGCGCTGCGAGGTCGCCGGCCTGCCGCTCCCCCTCCATCAGCGCGCACAGGATCAGCAGGCGCTTGGAATTGGCCATCGCGGCGAGGAGGGCTGCCACCTTCTCCGCCTTGGGTTCGAGGTCCGCGAGGCCGGCGGCCGCGGCCTCCATCTCGCGAGAAGGCAAAGATGCCGCGTCGACCGACCGCTTCGCCTGCATCCGTGCCATCGCGCCCTCGCTTCCCGAACGGGCAGAACCCGTGACCGATCAGATGACCGCGGTGCGATCGATTGTCAACCTTCGCATATTGACATTTCAGAAAATGCGCAAATAATGGAAGCAAGTACTTTCCAAGGAGGTCCCCATGGCCAACGTCGGCACCCTCGACCGCATCGCCCGCTTCGCGCTGGGCCTCGTCCTGCTCGTCGTCGCCTTCGCC